>NZ_JBFAZJ010000009.1:0-248650 GCF_040681715.1 Streptomyces sp. NPDC051582 | reverse complement strand
TCGTCAAACTGCTCCTCGACGCACCCGACCAGGCAGCCGGCCTGACCGCCGTCAAGGCACTCGCCGGCGAACTCGCCGAAGGCATCCGCAGGGGCTGACGGGCTCGCGGGCGGACGCAGGCGTTCGATCGGCGCCGCGAACCCCTGAGCGGGTTCTGTAGTCCGATCGGGTGGAAGTGGGAGCGGGGAGGCACGCGAGTGCCTCCCCGCTTCGTTTGGCCGAACGTGAGCGAGAAGAACGACGGTGTGAACCGCGAAGCGAAACGATCGGCCCGCGAGCGGCTCCAGGTGGAGCGCGAGCGAGAGAAGAAGAGGGAGAAGCGGCGGCGGACCCTCATCGTCGCGTCGGCCGTGGTCGGCGTCCTCGGCCTGGCGGCCGTCGTCGGCCTGATCGCGGCCAACACCAACAAGGGCGACAAGTCCGAGGCCGCGGGCCCGGTGAGCGCCCCCTCTGGGGCCACCGGCAAGGACGCGCTCGCCATCCAGGCCGGCAAGCCGGAGGCCAAGTCCACGCTGACGGTGTGGGAGGACTTCCGCTGCCCCGCGTGCAAGGCCTTCGAGACCAACTACCGGGACACGATCCACGAGCTGGAGGCCAAGGGGCTGCTCAAGGTCGACTACCACCTGGTCACCCTGATCGACGGGAACATGGGAGGCAGCGGGTCACTGAAGGGCGCCAACGCGGCCGCCTGCGCGCAGGACGCCGGGAAGTTCTCCGCGTACCACGACGTCCTGTTCGAGAACCAGCCGCAGGAGACGGACGACGCGTACGGGAAGAACGCGAAGCTGCTGGAGCTGGCGGGCAAGGTGGACGGGCTGGTCACTCCCGAGTTCCGCAAGTGCGTCGAGGACGGGACGCACAACAGCTGGGTGAACAAGTCCTACGAGGCCTTCCGCGCCGGGAAGTTCCGGGGCACCCCGGCCGTGCTGCTGAACGGCAAGGACATCTTCGCCGACCAGGCCAACCCGGTGACCCCGCAGAAGCTCAAGGAGCAGGTCGAGGCCGCCGCGAAGGGCAGTGGCGGGAACGCCCCGGCTTCGCCGTCCGCCTCGCCCTCGGCTTCGCACTCCGCCTCGCACTCCGCCTCGCCGAGCACCGCGGCGAAGGGGTCGAAGAACTCGGGGTCCGCCTCGTCCTCCGCCTCCTCCTCGGCCGTGGCGAAGTCCTCCTCCACCGCGGCGGGCTCACGGACCGGCTCGGCCGGGGTCGAGAAGGGGTCCGGCGAGGACTGATCCCCCGTCTCGATTTGGCGCCAGGTTGCCGGGCGGGTTGCGGTCCGTACCGCCCGGCAGGGTAGCGTCGGCTCTGCCATGAACCTTGCCTATATCCCCAGCCCCTCGACCGGCGTGGTCCATCTCGGACCGATCCCGCTGCGCGGCTACGCGTTCTGCATCATCATCGGCGTCTTCGTCGCCGTCTGGCTCGGCAACAAGCGGTGGATCGCGCGCGGCGGAAAGCCGGGCACGGTTGCGGACATCGCCGTGTGGGCCGTGCCGTTCGGTCTGGTCGGCGGTCGCCTCTACCACGTGATCACCGACTACCAGCTGTACTTCGGCGAGGGCCGCAACTGGGTCGACGCCTTCAAGATCTGGGAGGGCGGCCTCGGCATCTGGGGCGCGATCGCGCTGGGCGCGGTGGGCGCCTGGATCGGCTGCCGCCTGCGCGGGATCCCGCTGCCGGCCTGGGCCGACGCCCTGGCCCCCGGTATCGCCCTGGCCCAGGCCTGCGGCCGCTGGGGCAACTGGTTCAACCAGGAGCTGTACGGGCGGGCCACCGACCTGCCCTGGGCGGTCGAGATCAGCGACGGTCCCAACCGGGTCGCCGGGACCTACCACCCCACCTTCCTGTACGAGTCGCTGTGGTGCCTCGGCGTCGCCGCGCTCGTGATCTGGGCCGACCGCCGCTTCAAGCTCGGACACGGCCGGGCGTTCGCCCTGTACGTCGCCGCGTACTGCGTGGGCCGCGGCTGGATCGAGTACATGCGGGTCGACGAGGCCCACCACATCCTCGGTGTCCGGCTGAACGTGTGGACCTCGATCCTGGTCTTCGTCCTGGCCGTGGTCTACCTTGTGCTGTCGGCGAAGCTGCGCCCGGGCCGCGAGGAGGTCGTGGAGCCGGACCGCGGGCCCGCGGCTTCCGACCCCGCGACCAAGGACGAGGCGAAGGACCCCGTGGACGGGGAGTCCGAGCCGAAGGCCGCTGCCGAGGGCGGGGCCGAAAACGCTGCCGAGGCCGGGACGGCGGCCGACGCGAAGGCCGGGACCGTGGCGAAGAGCGACGCCGAGGCCGAGGACGCGCCCGAGGACGCCGTGACGGCGGACGCGGAGCCGCCGAAGACCGCCAAGAAGCTCTGACCGGGTCTTCCGGACGGAACGGGAGGGGCGCCGCGCACACCGCGCGGCGCCCCTCCCGTCGTCCGTCCGGAAGTCACGAGAGGACGGGGGACTCCCGCCGGGCCAGGGCCACGACCCGTTCCGCGCCCGCCAGCACCGCCGGGTCCACGAAGCGGCCGTCCGGCAGGGCCACCGCCCCCGGGGTGCGGCGGGCCGCCGCCACGATCTCCTGGGCTGCGGTGACCTCCGCCGGTCCGGGCAGGTAGGCCCGCTCGATCACCGGCAACTGGCGCGGGTGGATCGCCGCCCGGCCGAGGAGACCCAGCGCCCGGCCGCGCGTGCAGGAGACGGCCAGCGCCTCCAGGTCCCGGATGTCGGGGAAGACCGACTGCGCGGGCGGGGCCAGCCCGGCAGCCCGGGCCGCGATCACCACGCGGGAGCGCGGCCAGTCCAGCCCCGCCTCCGCACTGATGCCCAGATCGGCCCCGAGGTCCGCCTCGCCGAGGGAGAGCCCGCGCAGGGCGGGGTGCGCACGGGCGATCTCGTACGCGCGCTCCACGCCCAGCGCCGACTCCAGCATGGCGTGCAGGGCCACCCCGCCCGTGCGGTCGGCCACCGCGGCGATCTGCTCCGGGGCCGTGATCTTCGGCAGCCGGAGCCCCGCGAGGCCGTGCAGCCCGGTCAGGGCGGTGAGGTCGGCGCCGGCCCAGGGGGAGTCCAGGGCGTTGACGCGGACGAACACCGGGACCGGGGGCCGCTCGGTCAGCCGCTCCGCGGTGGCGGCGCGGGCGTACTCCTTGCGGGAGGCCGACACCGCGTCCTCCAGGTCGACGATGACGGCGTCGGCCCCGGAGTGCAGGGCCTTGGCGACCACCTCCGGGCGGTCGCCCGGTACGTAGAGCCAGGTCAGGATCACAGGGCCCCCTCCATCCGGAGTGCGCTGATCTCGGTCTCGGACAGACCGAGTTCGGTGAGTACGGCTTCGGTGTCCGCGCCGTGCGGGCGGCCGGCCCAGCGGATCCTGCCGGGGGTCCCGGACAGCCGGAACAGGACGTTCTGCATCCGGAGCGGTCCCAGTTCGGGATCCTCGACCTCGGTGACGGTGTCCAGCGCGGCGAACTGCGGATCGGCCATGACGTCCCGTACGTCGTAGACCAGGGCCACGGCGGCCTCGGCCCCCTCGAAGGCGGCGACCACGTCGTCGGCCTTGTGGCGGCCGATCCAGCCGCCGACCGCCTCGTCGAGGACGGGCGCGTGCGCGGCGCGGCCGGAGCCGCTCGCGAACCAGGGCTCGGCGATCAGCTCGGGCCGCCCGACGAGCCGCATCACGCGCTCCGCGATGGACTGGGCCGAGGTGGAGACCGCCAGCCAGCGGCCGTCGGCGCTGCGATAGGTGTTGCGGGGGGCGTTGTTGGTGGAGCGGTTGCCGGTGCGCGGCTGGACGTAGCCGAGCTGGTCGTACCAGAGCGGGTGCGGGCCCAGCACGGTCAGGATCGGCTCGATGATGGCCAGGTCCACCACCTGGCCGCGGCCGGTGCGCTCACGCCCGGCGAGCGCGGTCATCACGGCGTACGCGGTGGTCAGCGCGGCGATGGAGTCGGCGAGGCCGAAGGGCGGCAGGGTCGGTGGGCCGTCGGGCTCCCCGGTGATCGCGGCGAAGCCGCTCATCGCCTCCGCGAGGGTGCCGAAGCCGGGGCGGCGGGCGTACGGGCCCTGCTGGCCGAAGGCCGTGACGCGGGCCAGGACCAGCCGCGGGTTGGCGGCGGACAGCTCGGGCCAGCCCAGGCCCCACTTCTCCAGGGTGCCCGGGCGGAAGTTCTCGATGACCACGTCGGCGGTGGCGGCCAGCCGCAGCAGGGTCTCCCGCCCGCCCGGGGTGGACAGGTCGAGGGTCATCGTCCGCTTGTTCCGGCCGAGCAGCTTCCACCACAGGCCGATGCCGTCCTTGGCGGGGCCGTGGCCGCGTGAGGGGTCGGGGCGCACGGGATGCTCCACCTTGACCACGTCGGCACCGAAATCGCCGAGCAGGGTGGCGGCGAGCGGCCCGGCGAAGAGGGTCGCGAGGTCCAGGACGCGCAGCCCGTCGAGGGGTCCGCCGGTGGCGGCCGCGCCGGGGGAGGGCCGTGTCGCTTCGGCAGGGGTCACGAGGCGGCTCCCGCAGCCGGTTCGCCGGTGAGGTCGCTGCGGGGACCGGTGCCGGTCCCCGCACTGGACGTGGACGCGGACGTGGACGCGGACGTGGACGCGGACGTGGACGCGGACGTGGACGCGGCGAAGGCGTCCGTCTCGGTGCGCGTCGGCATCGAGTCCTGCGCGCCGGGCCGCTGGACGGAGAGCGCGGCCGCCGCCGAGGCCCAGTGCAGCGCCTCCGGCATCGCGCGTCCCTCCCCGAGGGCCACGGCGAGGGCCCCCGCGAAGGTGTCCCCGGCGGCCGTGGTGTCCACCGCCCGCACCGGCAGGGCCGGCACCGCCAGCGGCTCCCGCCCCCGCGCCGCGTACAGCACCCCGGCGGAGCCCAGGGTGAGCACCACCTCCGGCACCTCGCGCAGCAGCGCCTCGGCGGCTCCCCGGGGGTCGGTGAAGCCGGTCAGGGCCGCCGCCTCGTGCTCGTTGGGCACCAGGAGGTCCACCAGCTCCAGCAGTTCGCGCGGCAGCGGGCGGGCCGGGGCCGGGGTGAGGACCGTACGGACCCCCTGGGCGCGGGCGGCCGCGGCCCCCGCGAGGACGGCCTCCACGGGGAGTTCGAGCTGGAGCAGCAGGAGGTCGGCGGCGCCGATCCGGGCCGCGTCGCCCGCCTCCAGCCCGGTGACGGAGCCGTTGGCGCCGGGGATGACGATGATGCTGTTGGCGCCCTCGTCGTCGACGGTGATGTGCGCGGTGCCGCTGGCGCCCCCGACGGTGCGCAGGGCCGCCGTCTCGACCCCGGCCGCGGTGAGCGCGGAGCGCAGCCGTACGCCGAACTCGTCGGCGCCGACCGCGCCGATCATCACCACCTCCGCGCCGCTGCGGGCGGCGGCGACGGCCTGGTTGGCGCCTTTGCCGCCGGGGACGGTGCGGAACGCGCGGCCGGTGACGGTCTCCCCGAGGCGGGGGGCCCTGGGGACGTAGGCGACGAGGTCCATGTTGGTACTGCCGAGCACGGCGATGGCCGTCATGGGCGGGCTGCCTCCTGTGCGGTGAGGTGGGCGAGGGTGTCGAAGCCGATGCCGTCGAAGCCGGGGACGGTGGTGGCGAGGCGGTTCTTGAGCGGTGCGGACCAGCGGTGCGGGACGCCGTCCGGGTCGACGAGCGCGGCCAGCGAGCCGGCGGTGGCGCCGTTGGAGTCGGTGTCCCAACCGCCGGAGACCGCGCGGCAGACGGAGCGGGTGAAGTCCCCGTCGGCGTGGGTGAGTGCGGCGGCGATCAGCGCGGTGTTGGGGACGGCGTGGACCCAGTGGTAGTGGCCGTACCGCGCGTGGAGGTCGTCGACGACGCGGTCGAAGTCGGCGTGCCGCCCGGCCGCGGCGACGGCGTGGCGGACGGCCCCGGCGAGGCGCGAGCGGGGCGGTACGACGGCCAGCCCGGCGCGGAGCGCGGTGTGGACGTCGGCCCGGCCGCCGGCGGCCTCCGCGATGGCGGCGGCGGCGAAGAGGGCGGCGTAGAGGCCGTTGCCGGTGTGGGTGAGGGCGGCGTCCCGGTATGCCTGGGCCGCGGCGGCGGCCGGGTCGCCGGGGTGGGTCCAGCCGTGGACGTCGGCCCGGATCAGGGCGCCGATCCACTCGCGGAAGGGGTTGTGGTGGGTGGCGGTGGACGGGGGCTCCAGCCCCTGGAGGAGGTTGCGGTAGGCCAGGCGCTCGGCGGTGAAGGTGCGGCCGGCGGGCAGCTCGTCGAGCCAGAGCCGGCCGACGTCGGCAGTGGTGAAGCGCTTGCCGTGGCGCTGGAGCAGCCGGAGCCCGAGGAGGGGGTAGTTGAGGTCGTCGTCCTCGGGCATGCCGTCGATGTTCTCAGCGAGGGAGGTGCCGGCGGAACGCCGGTTCCAGGGGTGCGCGGCCAGCAGCTCCGCGGGGACGCCGCGCTCGGTGAACCAGTCGTTCAGCGGCCAGTTGCCCGCGGCGCGGGCGAGCGCGCGGATCCCGGTCAGGGGCAGCTTCTCGACGGGCTTGCCGAGCACGCACCCGACGGCCCGCCCGACCCAAGCGGCCTCCAGCCGCCGCAGCAGAGCGGGATCGGGCCCGGGTACGCCGCCCCCGGCCCCCGCGGGCGGGGTCGCTGCCGGGGGCGCGGGCCAGGTGGCGACGATCGAGGGCCAGGGGGTGGGCTCCGCGGCCGCCGAGGGGAGCGGGAGGGCGGCGAGTTCGTCCAGCAGGCGGGTGGCCAGGACGCGCAGCTCCGGCGGGGCCGGAACGCGGGAGGCCCCGGCCCGGTCGGGCGCCGGGTGGCCGCCCGCGGCCAGCCAGACGCGGAGCAGCGGCTCCGCGTCCCGCCCGTCCTCGGAGGCCTGGCGCAGCTCGTGCCCGACGAGGTCCTCGGGCTGAGCCCACGTCAGCCGAACGCCTGCGGCGACGGGCGGCCGGTCGGCCTGCCCGGCCGGTGGTGCGCCGGGCACGGGCACGGGCTCCGCCGGGGCGGACGAACCGGCGTCCGGGGGCCGGGCGGCCGACGGGCCGGGTCCGGGTGCCGGCTTCGGCCGGGCGGCGGGGGTGGGGGTCATCGGGCGGCAGCGGCGGGCGGGGCCGGGGTCACCGGGGGCCGGCGATCGAGGTGAAGGCCGCTTCGTGGACCCGGCGGCGGTCCCGGTCCCGCGTGAAGACCTCGCGGGCCACCGCCGCCAGTGCCGTCGCCGGGGCGTACAGGTCGAGGCGGCTGGCCTCGGCGACCTCCTTGGCCCAGGCCGGCGGGACCGCCGAGACGCCCGCCAGGGCTCCGCAGAGCGCCCCGGCCATCGTGGCGATGGAGTCGCAGTCGCGGCCGTAGTTGACGGCGCCGAGCACCGAGCCCTCGTACGCCCCGTCGGCGACGACCAGCATGCCGAGCGCGATCGGCAGTTCCTCGATCGCGTGCAGGCGGGAGGGGCGGCGGGCGCCGAGCGAGGGGGAGCGGTAGTCCGGGCCGACCGAGTCGTACGGGGCCACCGCCGCGCGCAGCGGGGCCAGGGCGGATTCGAAGTCCCGGTGGCGCGAGGCCGCTTCGCACACCGCGGCGATCGCCTCCCGGGTGCCGTCCTTGGCCAGGGCCAGAGCCGTGTCCACCACCGAGGACGCCGTCGCCCCCGGCCGGCAGGCCGCCGCCACCGAGGCCGCGAAGACGCCCGCCGCCTCCCGCCCGTACGAGGACTGGTGCGCCCCGGCGATGTCCAGGGCCTCCGCGTAGGCACCCGCAGGATTGCCCGCGTTGACGATGCCCACCGGCGCCATGTACATCGCCGCCCCGCAGTTGACGATGTTGCCGCTGCCCGCCTCCCGGGGGTCGACGTGCCCGTAGTGCAGGCGGCTCACGATCCACTTCTCCGCGAGGAAGATCCGCTGCAAGGGCAGGGCCCGCGCCTCCAGTTCGGGGATCCAGCGCGGGTTCGTCATCAGGTCGGGGACCAGGTGCTCGGCGACCGCGTACGCGTCGAGGTGGTCCCGCACGGCCTCGTAGACCCGTACCAGCGCGTGCGTCATGAGGGTGTCGTCGGTGACGTGGCCGTCGCCCTTGTGGTACGGCGCGATGGGGCGGGCCGTACGCCAGTCCTCGTGCCAGGGGCCGACGACGCCGTGCACGCGGCCGCCGTGCCGTTCCACGATCTGGTCCGGGGACCAGCCCTCCACCGGGCCGCCGAGCGCGTCGCCGACGGCGGCCCCGACGAGGCAGCCGGCCGCCCGGTCTTCGAGAGTGAGCGTCATGTCCGAATCATCCCTTGGGTGAGGTGAGTTCCGTACGAGCGAGCAGCGCGGCGAGTTCGACGAGGTCGGTCCCGGCGAGGCGGGGGAGGGCGCAGCCGGAGAGGGTGCGGCAGGCCTCGCGCCACGCGGCGGGGATCGAGTCGCCGCCGCCGAGAGCGCCCGTGAGCGCGCCGGCGAGGGCGGGGGCGGAGTCCGCGACGCGCGACAGGCAGGCGGCGGCCGGTACGGCCTCGGCCGCCCGGCCGTGGGCGGCGGTGGCGAGGGCGAGGGCGACGGGCACGGTCTCGGCGGCGGCGATGCCGTAGCTGTAGACGTGGTCCACGATCTCGTGTTCGAGGGTGGGGACGATGGCGAAGGCCCCGCCCTCGGGGTGCACGCGGGCCAGCTTGACGGCGTGGCGGGCGTTGCGGCCGATCTCGGTGGCCTCGGGGAGCCGGTCGAGAGCGGCGTCCACGGCGGTGTCGGTGTCCGCGCCGGCGAGGGCGGCCGCGATGGCGGCGGCCATGGCGCGGGCGCCGTGGACCCCGTCGCCGTCCTGGGTGTAGCGGGCGTCGAACTCGGCGAGGTCGGCGGCGGCCGCCGGGTCTCCGGGGTGGACGACGGCGAGGACGCAGGCGCGCACGCAGGCGGCGTCGTCGAAGTAGTGCGGGTTGTCGTGGCCGGTGGCGGGCGGGCGCAGGCCGGCGGCGAGGTTGCCGAGACCGGCCCGTACGGAGATGCGGGCGCGCAGGGGCAGCACGGCGGACTCCACCTCGGGCGCGCGCTCCGCCGCCGCGGCGATCTCGCTGGCCAGGGCGTTCCAGGCGAGGTCGATGGCGGCCCGCATACGGCGGGACCGGCTGAGGTCGCTGAGCAGCGCGCCGGCCGCGGTGAGCACGGATTCGGCGGCGAAGGCGGCCCATTCGGCGTCGTCGGAGGGGCCGAGGCGCAGGGGTTCCGGGGGCTGGTTGAGGGCGATGGGGACGGGCAGGGTGGTGGTCTGGTTGTGCTCGGCGAAGGTGTCGAGCTCGCGGGTGAGGCGGCGGGTCCACTCGGGCATGCGGCTGGCGCGGTGGCGGGCGGCGGGCCACCCGGCCGCGTCGCCCGCGGCGAGCCCGAGCAGCAAGCCCTCGATCCGCCGGATCCCGGCGGGGGGCCGGGGAACCTCCGCGGCGCCGGCAAGGGTCTGGGGGCTGCGGGCCCGCGCGGCCTCCGCGGGCGCGGTACGCACCTGTGCGACCGGCGCGGTGTCGACCGCCGGCAGGTTCGGGGGGACGGCGGGGGGCGTCATCGGGCGTCCTCGGATTCCGGAGTGAGGAGGTCCGCGATGTCCAGGACGTGGTGGCCGCGCATCGAGGGGAGGCAGCTGCCGCGGACCGGGCCGATGGCCTTGGCCCACTCCTCGGGGATCGCGTCGACGCCCGACAGCGCGCCGGCAAGGGCGCCCGCCACCGCCGCCGTGGTGTCGGCGTCGCGGCCCATGTTCACCGCCGTCAGGACCGAGGTGACGAAGTCGCCGCCGCATGAGGCGAAGGCCCCGAACGCCAGGCCCACGGCCTCGGGGGCCAGGTCCGTCCACGGGTAGCCGCCGATCACCACCGCGGAGCGCACGGCCCGTTCGCCGCGCGGGGCCGCCGTCACCGCGCGGCGCAGGGAGCGGGCCGTCCAGGAGTCGGACGGGATCACGGACAGGGCCGCGGAGACGACGGAGGCGGGCGAGCCGCCGGCCATCGCCGCCGCCACCCCGGCCGCGACCGCCTGGCCGCCGTAGATGCCCTCGCCGTCGTGGCTGACGGAGCCGTCGATGGCGACGAGCCGCGCGGCTTCCGCCGGGCGGCCCGCCGCGAAGACGCCGAAGGGGGCCGCCCGCATGGCCAGCCCGTCCGACCAGGCGTGCCGGTGCTGGGCCGAGATGGGGGCGGCCAGGCCCCGGCGGAGGTTCTCCAGCGTGCCGCGCTCGCTGAATCCCGCCCCGCGGAAGGGCCCCTCGTCGAGGTCGGCGATCCAGTGGTGCCAGGCCCGCTCGACGTGGGAGACGGTCAGCGCCGACCCGTGGCGGGCCAGCAGCAGCCCCGAGAAGATCGCGTACTCGGTGTCGTCGGTGCCCGCCGGATCGTCCGAGACGAACCCCTCGATGCGACCCCATTTCGCGCGGATCTCCGAGGGCTTCATGTTCTCGGCGGGGGCGCCGAGCGCGTCACCCGTCGCGAGGCCGAGAAGAGCGCCCCTGGCCCGTTCGAGGAGGACCTGCGGATTGCATGCAATCAGCTTCATCGGCTCCATGGCGCGCCTCTCCCACTGTGGATGGGGCTCATCATGAGCCCTTGGGGGATTTGTGCCATGGCATGTGGTTTGTCGGTTGTCGCAAAACACCCCGCCCAGGCCCCCGTCACCCGGTCGCCGACCCGCGAAACCCCAGGTAAGTACGGCCTTCCTTGCTGGCGGGCGAAGGAAATCGTGCGTAGTTTCGAGGTGTTCCGGGGGTGTGGGTGCCTGCGCGTCGCGCATGGCGTGGTTCCGCGTACCCGCTCGTACAAAAGGGGAGGAATCTGTCATGTCCATCATCGACATCGAAGCACCGCTGCACACCGCGCACCGCGACAACCACACCCACCGCGACGTCAACGGCGGATGGCTGCGCCCGGCCGTGTTCGGTGCGATGGACGGACTCGTCTCCAACCTCGCGCTGATGACCGGCGTGGCCGGCGGCGCCGTCGCCCCGCAGACCGTCGTGATCACCGGGCTGGCCGGCCTCGCGGCCGGAGCCTTCTCGATGGCGGCCGGCGAGTACACCTCCGTCGCCTCGCAGCGCGAGCTCGTCCTCGCCGAACTCGACATAGAGCGGCAGCAGTTGCGCAAGCACCCCGTCGACGAGATGGAGGAGCTGGCCGAGCTGTACGTATCGCGCGGGGTCGAGCCGATGCTCGCCCGCGAGGTGGCCATGCAGCTGTCCCGGGACCCCGAGCAGGCGCTGGAGATCCATGCGCGCGAGGAGCTCGGGATCGACCCCGACGACCTGCCGTCGCCGGTGGTCGCCGCCGTGTCCTCCTTCGGTTCGTTCGCGCTGGGCGCGCTGCTGCCCGTACTGCCGTACCTGCTCGGGGCCACGTCCCTGTGGCCGGCGGTGCTGCTCGCGCTGGTGGGGCTCTTCGCCTGCGGCGCGGTCGTCTCCCGGGTCACCGCGCGCAGCTGGTGGTACAGCGGCCTGCGGCAGCTCGTGCTGGGCGGCGCGGCCGCGGGTGTGACGTACGTCCTGGGAACCTGGATCGGCGGAGCCGTAGGCTGACCGCGCAAGCAGTGAGACACTATGCAGCCCGTGGCATAAGTAGTCCGTTACCCGGCGGTTTCGATCCCGTGCCCGCCGGGCATCAGACCAGGGCGCCGCGCGCCGGGCAATGATGCCCGTCCGCTGCGGAGTCTCCACTTTCTGCTGCGTGCAGTGTCCGCATGGTGAAACGACATATCCGCTTCTCGGGATCGCAGTCATCATGTAACCTGCACGAAATTTCGCAGAGGGCCAACGTCGTCCCTCGGCTATGACACATATGCCGCTACGACGACGGGAGAGCCGATGCGTTCCGCATCCACGCACTCCGCGACCGGCCTCAGCACCACCGCCTGGTCGCCCATGGACGGTCGCCCCGCCCCCCAGGGCATGTACGACCCGCGCAACGAGCACGACGCCTGCGGCGTCGGCTTTGTGGCCAACCTCAGCGGCGAGGCCAGCCACACGCTGGTCGAGCAGGCGCTGACCGTATTGCGGAACCTTGAGCACCGAGGCGCCACCGGATCCGAGCCCGACTCGGGCGACGGCGCCGGAATCCTCTCCCAGGTCCCCGACGCGTTCCTGCGCGAGGTGGCCGGATTCGAGCTCCCCGAGGCCGGCGCGTACGCCGTCGGCATCGCCTTCCTCCCCGCCGACGGCACCGCACAGGCCGTCGCCGTGGAGCAGATCGAGGCCATCGCCGCCGAGGAGAACCTCACGGTCCTCGGCTGGCGCGAGGTCCCGGTCACCCCGGACCTGCTCGGCAACGGCGCCCGCGCCACCATGCCCGCCTTCTCGCAGCTGTTCGTCTCCGGGGGCACCCCCCGGACGGGGTCCGCGGCAGGGGCGAGCGGCATCGAGCTGGACCGGAAGGCGTTCGTGCTGCGCAAGCGCGCCGAGCGCGAGGCCGGTGTCTACTTCCCGTCGCTCTCCGCCCGCACCATCGTCTACAAGGGCATGCTGACCACCGGCCAGCTGGAGCCCTTCTTCCCGGACCTCTCCGACCGCCGCTTCGCCTCGACGCTGGCGCTGGTCCACTCGCGGTTCTCGACCAACACCTTCCCCTCCTGGCCGCTGGCCCACCCGTACCGCTTCGTCGCGCACAACGGCGAGATCAACACGGTCAAGGGCAACCGCAACTGGATGAAGGCCCGCGAGTCCCAGCTGGCCTCCGACGCCTTCGGCGACGGCGCGCTGGAGCGGATCTTCCCGATCTGCACCCCGGACGCCTCCGACTCGGCCTCCTTCGACGAGGTCCTGGAGCTCCTGCACCTCGGCGGCCGCTCGCTGCCCCACGCCGTGCTGATGATGATCCCGGAGGCGTGGGAGAACCACACCTCCATGGACCCGGCCCGCCGCGCCTTCTACCAGTACCACTCCACGCTGATGGAGCCCTGGGACGGCCCGGCCTGCGTCACCTTCACCGACGGCACCCAGGTCGGCGCGGTCCTCGACCGCAACGGTCTGCGCCCCGGCCGCTACTGGGTCACCGACGACGGCCTCGTCGTCCTCTCCTCCGAGGTCGGCGTCCTCGACATCGACCCGGCCAAGGTCGTCCGCAAGGGCCGCCTCCAGCCCGGCAAGATGTTCCTCGTCGACACCGCCCAGAAGCGGATCATCGAGGACGACGAGATCAAGGCCGGACTGGCCGCCGCCGCGCCCTACGCGGACTGGCTGGAGTCCGGCGAGATCGAGCTGACGGACCTGCCCGAGCGCGAGCACATCGTCCACACCCACGCCTCGGTCACCCGCCGCCAGCAGACCTTCGGCTACACCGAGGAAGAGCTGCGCGTCATCCTCGCGCCGATGGCCCGTACCGCCGGCGAGCCGCTCGGCTCCATGGGCACGGACTCCCCGATCGCGGCCCTGTCCGAGCGCCCCCGGCTGCTCTTCGACTACTTCACGCAGCTCTTCGCGCAGGTCACCAACCCGCCGCTGGACGCCATCCGCGAGGAGCTCGTCACCTCGCTGCTGTCCTCGCTGGGCCCGCAGGGCAACCTGCTCGACCCGAACGCCGCGTCCTGCCGCAGCGTCACCCTGCCCTTCCCGGTGATCGACAACGACGAGCTGGCCAAGCTCATCCACGTCAACGCCGACGGCGACATGCCGGGCATGAAGGCCGCCACCCTCTCGGGCCTCTACCGGGTCTCCGGCGGCGGCGAAGCGCTGGCCGCCCGCCTGGAGGAGATCCGCGGCGAGGTCGACGCGGCCATCGCCAACGGCGCCCACCTGATCGTCCTCTCGGACCGCCACTCGGACGCCGAGCACGCGCCGATCCCCTCGCTGCTCCTCACCTCCGCCGTGCACCACCACCTCATCGCCACCAAGCAGCGCACCCAGGTGGGCCTTTTGGTCGAGGCCGGCGACGTCCGCGAGGTCCACCACGTCGCGCTGCTCATCGGCTACGGCGCGGCCGCGGTCAACCCGTACCTCGCCATGGAGTCCGTCGAGGACCTGCTGCGCGCCGGTACGTTCCTGTCCGGCCTGGAGCCGGAGCAGGCCATCAAGAACCTGATCTACGCGCTCGGCAAGGGCGTCCTGAAGGTCATGTCCAAGATGGGCATCTCCACCGTCGCCTCCTACCGCGGCGCCCAGGTCTTCGAGGCCGTCGGCCTGAACGAGGAGTTCGTCGGGGCGTACTTCCAGGGCACCGCCACCAAGATCGGCGGCGCCGGCCTGGACGTCATCGCCAAGGAGGTGGCCGCCCGCCACGCCAAGGCGTACCCGGCCTCCGGCATCGCGGCCACGCACCGCGCGCTGGAGATCGGCGGCGAGTACCAGTGGCGCCGCGAGGGCGAGCCGCACCTGTTCGACCCGGAGACGGTCTTCCGCCTCCAGCACGCCACCCGCAACCGCCGGTACGACATCTTCAAGAAGTACACGGACCGGGTGAACGAGCAGTCCGAGCGCCTCATGACGCTCCGCGGGCTCTTCGGCTTCAAGGGCGCGGAGGAGGGGGGCCGCCCCTCGATCTCCCTCGACGAGGTCGAGTCGGTCGCCGACATCGTCAAGCGCTTCTCCACCGGCGCCATGTCGTACGGCTCCATCTCGCGCGAGGCCCACGAGACCCTCGCCATCGCCATGAACCAGCTGGGCGGCAAGTCCAACACCGGTGAGGGCGGCGAGGACCCGGACCGCCTGTACGACCCGGCGCGGCGCTCGTCGATCAAGCAGGTCGCCTCCGGCCGCTTCGGCGTCACCAGCGAGTACCTGGTCAACGCGGACGACATCCAGATCAAGATGGCGCAGGGTGCCAAGCCCGGCGAGGGCGGCCAGCTGCCCGGCCACAAGGTCTACCCGTGGGTCGCCAAGACCCGGCACTCCACCCCGGGCGTCGGCCTGATCTCCCCGCCGCCGCACCACGACATCTACTCCATCGAGGACCTGGCTCAGCTGATCCACGACCTCAAGAACGCCAACCCGGCCGCGCGCATCCACGTGAAGCTGGTGTCGGAGGTCGGTGTCGGCACCGTCGCCGCGGGTGTCTCCAAGGCCCACGCGGACGTCGTCCTCATCTCCGGCCACGACGGCGGTACGGGCGCCTCCCCGCTGACCTCGCTCAAGCACGCGGGCGGCCCCTGGGAGCTCGGCCTCGCCGAGACCCAGCAGACCCTGCTGCTCAACGGGCTGCGCGACCGCATCGTCGTCCAGACCGACGGCCAGCTCAAGACCGGCCGCGACGTGGTCATCGCCGCGCTGCTCGGCGCCGAGGAGTTCGGTTTCGCGACCGCGCCGCTCGTCGTCTCCGGCTGCGTCATGATGCGCGTCTGCCACCTGGACACCTGCCCGGTCGGCATCGCCACGCAGAACCCGGTCCTGCGCGACCGCTTCTCCGGCAAGGCCGAGTTCGTCGTGAACTTCTTCGAGTTCATCGCCGAGGAGGTCCGGGAGATCCTGGCCGAGCTGGGCTTCCGTACGATCGAGGAGGCCGTCGGCCACGCCGAGCTCCTCGACACCAGCAAGGCCGTCACGCACTGGAAGGCACAGGGCCTCGACCTGGAGCCCCTCTTCCACGTGCCGGCACTGCCCGAGGGCGCGGTCCGCCACGCCCTGATCGAGCAGGACCACGGTCTGGAGAAGGCCCTCGACAACGAGCTGATCAAGCTCGCGGCCGACGCGCTGAACGCCGAGACCGCCGAGACCGCCCAGCCGGTCCGCGCGCAGGTCGCCATACGGAACATCAACCGGACCGTCGGCACCATGCTCGGCCACGAGGTCACGAAGAAGTTCGGCGGTGCGGGCCTGCCCGACAACACCATCGACCTGACCTTCACGGGCAGCGCGGGCCAGTCCTTCGGCGCCTTCCTGCCGCGCGGCGTGACGCTGCGCCTGGAGGGCGACGCCAACGACTACGTCGGCAAGGGCCTGTCGGGCGGCCGGGTCGTGGTCCGCCCGGACCGCGGAGCCGATCACCTCGCCGAGTACTCGACCATCGCCGGCAACACCATCGGCTACGGAGCCACCGGCGGCGAGATGTTCCTGCGCGGCCGCACCGGCGAGCGCTTCTGCGTCCGCAACTCCGGCGCCCTGGTCGTCTCGGAGGGCGTGGGCGACCACGGCTGCGAGTACATGACCGGCGGCAGCGCCGTCGTCCTCGGCGAGACGGGCCGCAACTTCGCGGCCGGCATGTCGGGCGGCGTCGCGTACGTCATCGACCTGGACCCGGCCAACGTCAACGTCGGCAACACCGGGGCCGTCGAGGTCCTCTCGGACACCGACAAGCAGTGGCTGCACGATGTGGTGCGCCGCCACGGGGAGGAGACCGGCTCGACCGTGGCCGCGAAGCTCCTGGCCGACTGGTCCGTTTCCGCGGACCGCTTCAGCAAGATCATCCCGACCACGTACAAGGCAGTGCTCGCCGCCAAGGACGCCGCTGAGCTGGCCGGACTCTCGGAGTCCGAGACCACTGAGAAGATGATGGAGGCGGCGACCCATGGCTGACCCGAAGGGCTTCCTCACCACCCCGCGCGAGACGGCCTGTTCCCGTCCGGTCGCCGACCGGCTGAAGGACTGGAACGAGGTCTACGTTCCGGGCTCGCTGCTCCCGATCATCAGCAAGCAGGCCGGCCGCTGCATGGACTGCGGCATCCCGTTCTGCCACAACGGGTGCCCGCTCGGGAACCTGATCCCGGAGTGGAACGACTTCGCGTACCGCGAGGACTGGTCGGCGGCGTCGGAGCGGCTGCACGCCACGAACAACTTCCCGGAGTTCACGGGCCGGCTGTGCCCCGCTCCGTGCGAGTCGGCGTGCGTGCTCGGCATCAACCAGCCGGCCGTCACGATCAAGAACGTCGAAGTCTCGATCATCGACAAGGCGTGGGACAACGGCAACGTCACCCCGCAGCCGCCGGAGCGGCTGTCCGGCAAGACGGCGGCCGTCATCGGCTCGGGCCCGGCCGGTCTGGCCGCCGCCCAGCAGCTGACCCGGGCCGGCCACACCGTGGTCGTGTACGAGCGCGCGGACCGCATCGGCGGCCTGCTGCGCTACGGCATCCCCGAGTTCAAGATGGAGAAGGTGCACATCAACCGGCGCATCGAGCAGATGCGCGCGGAGGGCACCAAGTTCCGCACCGGCATCGAGATCGGCCGCGACCTGTCCGCGACGGACCTGCGCAAGCGGTTCGACGCCGTCGTCATCGCGGCCGGCGCCACGGTCTCCCGCGACCTCCCGGCCCCGGGGCGCGAGCTGCGCGGCATCCACTTCGCGATGGAGTACCTCCCCCTCGCGAACAAGGTCCAGGAGGGCGACTTCGTGGCTCCGCCGATCACGGCGGAGGGCAAGCACGTGGTCGTCATCGGCGGCGGCGACACGGGCGCGGACTGCGTGGGCACCGCCCACCGCCAGGGTGCGCTCTCGGTGACGCAGCTGGAGATCATGCCGCGTCCCTCGGAGGACCGTCCGACCGGGCAGCCGTGGCCGACCTTCCCCATGCTCTACAAGGTCACCTCGGCGCACGAGGAGGGCGGCGAGCGGATCTACTCCGTCTCCACCACCCACTTCGAGGGCGACGAGGACGGCAACGTCCAGGCGCTGCACCTGGTCGAGGTGGAGTTCAAGGACGGCAAGCTGGAGCAGAAGCCGGGCACCGAGCGGGTCCTCCCGGCCCAGCTGGTCACCCTGGCGATGGGCTTCACGGGCACCGACCAGGCCAACGGCCTGGTGTCCCAGTTCGGCCTGGAGCTGGACGAGCGCGGCAACGTGGCGCGCGACGCCTCGTACGCGACCAACGTGGACGGCGTGTTCGTGGCCGGCGACGCCGGCCGCGGCCAGTCGCTGATCGTCTGGGCGATCGCGGAGGGCCGCTCGGCGGCCCGAGGCGTCGACCGCTACCTGACGGGCAGCAGCACCCTCCCGTACCCCATCAAGCCGACGGACCGCTCCCTGATGGTGTAACCACCATCCCCTCCCTGCGGGGAGGACCCCTCATACGGTCCGTACAACGGTGTGCGGAACTCTGACACAGCGCCCGCCATGTCCCCGACCAGGGATGGCGGGCGCTGTGGCGTTTCCGGGGCTACTCGGGCTGGGTGACCGTGGCGCCCCAGTGGGTGGACGGGGCCGAGGCGGTCACCCAGGCTCCGAAGCCGCCCTGGAGGCCCGTGCCGAGGGGGACGGTGACCCGGGCCGGGCCGGTCTCCGGGCAGTCGACCGTGAAGGGGGCCGGGTCGCGGTCCGGGTGGTCGTCGAGGTGGAAGGCCACCTCGATGGTGCCGCCGCCCGCGCAGCCGAACGTGATGAACGTGTCCAGCCAGGGAGAGAGGCCGCCCGAGACGAAGCCGCTGGAGCCGGCCTGGTCGGCGATCCAGATCAGGCCGTCGGGGCCCGGGTAGCCGATGATCTCGTCATTCGGTGCGGCCTGGGCCGCGCCGCCCGCGAGTGCCAGCGTGAGCGCCGCCGTGAGTGCGATGACTGCGGCGGCCTTGCCGCGCCCGTTCGCCTGATTCATGTGATCCCCCGTGGTGTGTTGGCTGCCTGCCCGTGCCGGCCACGTTAACCGCTGCTGCTGACAACCGACTTGCGCATCTTCTTGACCGTGATCGGCCTCCGGCAAGCCGTCCCGACCGGCCGGCGCCCGTGGTGACGGGCCCGGGCCCGTTTCACTCGTGCAGGTGACCTACGGGGACGGGCCCGGCAGGGGCGGGTTGGGCCGGACGGGTCAACTGGGCTCGGGGCGGGCACAGTTCACGGGGCCGGAGTCTGGTACCCATCTGGATCATGGTCCCCATCCGAACGCTGCTGAGCGGCCTGCTCGGCGCCGCCCTGCTGATTCCCGTCCAGCCCTCCGCCTCCGCCGACGGCGACGCCGACGGTCGGACCGTCGACTACCGGGGGATGCGGGTCACCGTCCCCGGGCAGTGGCGGGTCGTCGACCTGGAGCGGAACCCCGGCGCCTGCCTGCGGCTGGACCTGCCGACCCTGTACCTCGGCCACGCCGGCACGCAGGGCGAATGCAGCGGGCGGGCCGTGCGGCGGCGGGCCGACACCCTGCACCTGGAGCCGCTTCGAGGAGCACCGGCGCGGGCCGACATCCCGACGCTGACGGTGGACGGGCCGGGTGGGATCCCCGCGGCGCAGGGGGACAGCCGCGAGGTGCGGTACGCCCTGCGCGGTGCCGGGGTGATGGCCACCGTCTCGTACGGGGGTGCGTCCGACGCCGTACGGAAGATGCTCGCGCGGGCCGGTGGCCCTGCCGGCGGCACGGCCGACGGCAGGGCCACCGCCCACGGCGCCGCCTCCGCCGATCCGGTATCGGTCGACCCCGCCTCCGCCGTCGCCGGTCCGAAGCCCGTCCGCGCCCAGGAGCCCGTCACCGGCGCCGGGTTCGACACCTGCACCGCCCCGACCCAGGGCGCCATGGACGGCTGGCGCGCCGCGTCGCCCTTCGGCGCCGTCGGCATCTACATCGGCGGCCGGGCCCGGGCCTGTGCCCAGCCGCGGCTCACCGCCGACTGGGTCCGGCGACAGGCGGGCGCCGGCTGGCACCTCATGCCGCTCTGGGTCGGCCCGCAACCCTGGAACAACCCGGCCACCGGCCTGTCCCCCGACCCCTCCCGGGCCAACGACGAGGGCATGGAAGCCGCCGAAGGCGCCGTCCGGGCGGCCCGGTCCCTGGGCCTCGCCGAGGGCGCGGTGCTCTACAACGACCTGGAGAACTACACCGACCGCACCACCTGGGACCCGCCGGTCGTCGCCTACCTGACCGCCTGGACGGTCCGCCTGCACGAGCTCGGCTACCGCGCCGGCGCCTACGTGGCGGCGAGCTCCGGGGCCAAGGCCCTGAGCGAGCACCACGACCAGGCCCCCGAGGCCATGCCCGACGTGCTGTGGGTGGCCTCCTGGAACGGCAAGGCCTCGGTGGCCGACACCGACACGGGCCTGCCCGCCGGCACGCACCGCTGGGCCGGCCGGCGCCGCGCCCACCAGTACCGCGGCGACCACGACGCCACGTACGCCGGGGTCACGATCAACATCGACCGCAGCTGGGTCGACGTGGACCCCGGCACGCTGGGTGGACCCGCCCAGGGGCGCCCCCTCTTCAGCTAGCCGGGTCCTCGCGGGGCGGTTCGTCGTCGTTGCCCCGGCGCAGGGTGTGCAGGCCGTGGGCCGGGGTCCAGGTGCGGACCACCAGGTCGTCGCCGTCGATGCCGGTGTGGACCACCTCCGTCAGGTCAGCGTGGAAGAGGTGGAAGGGGTGCGGGGTCTCCGTCTCCTCCGCGTACCGGTGCAGCTCGGGCGGGTCCAGTTGCTCGATCGCGCGCCCGGAGATCCGTACGTCCCCGTCCGGCATCTCCTCGCCCGCCCCGGGGTTGGTGTGCAGGGCGAAGCGCGGGTCGCGCTGGAGGTCCTTGGCCTTCATCGAGCCCGGCATCATCCCGAGCCACAGCTCGCCGCCGCGGATGTCGACATTCAGCCCGGTCAGCCGCGGGGAGCCGTCCTTGCGCAGCGTGCCGAGGACGTGGTGCGGGTACAGCGCGAAGCGGGCCCGGACGATCTCCGCGAATTCCGGTTCCCGATTCTCGAACGATGCCCAGTTGTTCGTGGTCGTCATACGCCCATCAAAGCGCCTGGCACCCGCACCGGCCGCTCAGGCGCGCACGATGCCGGCCGCGCGGGCCGATGCCAGCCAGGACGGGAACTCCATGACCAGCCGGTCGAACAGCACCGGGTCCGGGACCTCGCGCGGGTCCTGGCCCGCGTGGAAGTAGCCCGCGTTGTCCACCACCCGACGCTCCGGCACCGGTAGTTCGTCCAGCCGCCGCAGGAAGTCGAACTGGGTGCTGCGCGTCCGGCCGAAGCCGACGAACTGCCAGAACAGCGGGAGCCGGGCCGCCTTGCACAGGTACCGTTCCGCCGCCGTCTTGTCGATCGGTCCGCCGTCCGTCTGGAAGACGACCAGCGCCGGATCCGTGGCCCCCGAGTCCAGGTAGTGGTCGATCACCGCCTCCATCGCCGCGTCGTACGCCGTCTTGCCCATGTGGCCCAGGCGGGAGACGATCTCGGCGATGCGCCCCCGGTGCCCGGCGAGCGGTATCTCCTCCACGGCGTCGACCTCGGTCGAGAAGAACACCGCCGGCACGCGGCCGTCGTCGTCGAGGTGGGCCGACAGGCCCAGTACCCGGTCGGCGAAGGCCTGCACGGTGCCGTCCCGGTAGTACGGGCGCATCGACCCCGAATAGTCCAGGACCAGGTACACCGCGGCGCGCACGCCCTCCAGGCCGTGCTTGCGCAGCGAGATCCCGGCGCTCTTGTAGAGGCTCACGAGCGCCGGAGCGGTCGCTTCCATCGTGCGGAGGTCGATCGCGCTGCCCGTCATGGCTCCGAGGCTACGTCAGCCACCGGCCTGCGGGGCCGCGATCCTCCAGGTCCGCGAGATCGTCGAGCATCGCGGCCGCGAGGGCGCCCTCGGAGGCGTAGTAGCGCTCCGCCCACTTGAGCGTGAGCGTCGGGTAGGCCCACGCCGGCTCGTCCGACGCGTCCTCGGCGTCGGCCACCGCGGCCAGTCGCATCTCCTCGGCGAACTCCTGCTGCTTCAGCAGGAGTTCGCGCATCTGGCCGGGCTCCAGCAGGTGCCCCAGCCACAGCCTCAGCATCGGACCGTGTTTGAGGACGGGCGGGTCGACCGGGGTCCCGCGGGCCCATGCGCGTACGGCCGCCATGCCCTCCTCGGTGATCCGGTACACCCGCTTGTCGCGGGCGCCGGTCTCCTGGGCGACCAGCCTCGACGAGGCGTAACCGGCCTTCTCCAGGCGTTTGAGCTCGCTGTAGATCTGGCTGAAGGAGGGGCTCCAGTAGAAGAAGCGCAGCGAGCGGTCCGACCACTTCTTCAGGTCGTAGCCGGAGAGTTCCTCTCCGAAGGAGAGCAGCCCGAGCACCGCCCAGCCGGTCGCCGGGAGCGGGCGCCTGTTCGTCTCGTCTGCCACGCGGCGTAAGTCTACGACCCGGATTCCGGGCCTTCACGTCCATCCTCTCCTTCCCTTCCTTCCTCTCCGTATGACTGATAGGGGTATTTCTATTAGGTCTATCGCGTACGGGGAGGAGCGGCGGATGGTCTCGCTGGACGGGAAGGTCGTCGTCATCACGGGCGCCGGCCGCGGGCAGGGTGCGGCCGGGGCCCGCCTGTGCGCGGAGGCCGGCGCGCGGGTGGTCGTCACGGACGTGCGGGAGGAGGAGGGCCGGGCGGTCGCGTCCGCGCTGGGGGACCAGGGCCTCTACGTACGGCACGACGTGGCCGAAGCGGAGGGCTGGGCCGAGGTCGTACGGGAGGCCGTACGGGCCTTCGGCACGATATCCGCGCTGGTCAACAACGCGGCGCTGTGGCGCACGGCGCACGTGGAGCGGCAGCGGCGCGAGGAGTTCGAGGAACTGCTGCGGGTGAACCTGCTGGGTCCCTTCCTCGGCATCCAGGCGGTGGCGCCGGTGCTGCGGGCGGCCGGGGGCGGGTCGATCGTGAACGTCTCCTCCACGGCCGGACTGGTCGGCATCCCCGGCCACGCGGCGTACGGGTCCACCAAGTTCGGGCTGCGCGGACTGACCCGGTCGGCGGCGCTGGACCTGGCGGGGGACCGGATCCGGGTCAACTCGGTGCATCCGGGGGCGATCGACACGCCGATGGTGGCGGAGGTGGCCGGACGGGACTGGTCGCACGTGCCGCTGGGACGGATGGGAAGGCCGGAGGAAGTCGGGGAGCTGGTCCTGTTCCTCTGCTCGGACGCCTCCTCCTACGTGACGGGGACGGAGTTCGCGGTCGACGGGGGGATGACGGCGCGATGAGCGAGCACCTCGCGGGCCGTGGCACGGTGGGCGACCCGCTGTCCCCCGGGGCGCGGGCGCTGTGCGATGCGATGACGGCGGCGTTCCCGGGGCCGGGGGACGTGGCGGCCCTGCGGGCGGCGGCCGCGGTCGGCGGCCGGTCGGCGGGACCGGAGGTGGCCTCGGTCCGGGACGCCGAGGCCGGCGGGGTCCCGGTCCGGGTCTACGACCCCGCGCCGGGCTCGGCGGGGCGGCCGTTGGCCGTGTTCTTCCACGGCGGCGGCTGGATGATGTGCGGGCTCGCCACCCACGACGCGACGTGCCGGTCGCTGGCCGCCGGGTCGGGCGCGGTGGTGGTCTCCGCCGACTACCGCCTCGCCCCCGAACACCCCTGGCCGGCGGCGCCGGACGACGCGCTGAACGTACTGCTGTGGGCCCGGGCGCAGGCGCTCGCGCTGGGCTGCGATCCGGGCCGGGTGGTGGTGGCGGGGGATTCCAGCGGGGGCAACCTGGCGGCGGTGACCGCCCTGCGGGCGCCGGAACTGGTGGCGGGCCAACTGCTGGTGTACCCGCCGCTGGACGCGGCCATGGCGACGGAGTCCACCGCCGCGTACGGCGAGGGCCACTTCCACACCGCGGCCCACATGGCCTGGTACTGGGAGCAGTACGGCGGCGACCCGGCGCACCCGCACGTCTCGCCGCTGCGCGCCCCCGACCTCTCGGGGCTCCCGCGCACCCTGCTGGTGCTGGCGGACTGCGATCCGCTGCGGGACGAGGGCTTGGCGTACGCGCGCCGGCTGGGCGCGGCGGGGGTGGAGTGCGCGGTGCACTTGTACCCGGGGGTCTTCCACGGGTTCTTGGGCCTGCCGCTCCCGGCCGGCCGGGAGGCCCTCGCGGCCGCCGCGGCCTGGCTGCGGGCCACCCCCTAGGGGGTGGCGGCGGTCCGGGCGGCCTGTTCCCGTTCGGCGGCCGCCCGGAAGCCGAGGGGCGGGCGGCCGGTGAGGCGCCGGACGGTGTCGGTCGTACGGTCCTCCGCTCCCTCGGCGATGGCCCGGTCCATGCCGGCGAGCATCGCCGCGAACTCCGGCGGGACGGCCGCGGCGAGCGCGTCCCGCATGGACTCGTACGTCAGGTGGTGGTGGACCACCGGGCGGCCGGTGACCTCCGTGAGGATCGCGGCGACGTCGTCGTGGCTGAGCGTCTCGGGACCGGTGAGGACCAGGTCGGCATTGGGCGCGCGGTCGTCGGTGAGGGCCCGTACGGCGACGGCGGCGATGTCCTCGGCGTCGACGAAGCCGACCCGGCCCGTCCCGGCCGCCGTGCGCAGGACGCCTTCGGCGCGGACGGAGTCGGCATGGGCGTGCGTGCCGGTGAAGTTCTGCATGAACCAGGAGGGCCGCAGGACCGCCCACTCCTCGAACAGGCCGGGCAGGGCCTGGTGCACCACCCCCACCGCCGGGCCGCCCGCAGGGATGGCGGAGGAGCCGAGGAGTACGGCGCGGCGCAGACCGGCGGCGCGGGCCCGTTCCAGGAAGGGCAGCATGACCGCGGCCGGGTCCGGGTCTCCCACGGGCGGGACGAGGTAGACGCGGTCGGCTCCGGCGAGGGCTTCGTCGTGCGTGGCGGGGTCGTACCAGTCGAAGCGGACCGGCTCGGCGCCCGGGAGCGGGGCGGCCGAGCGGCCGGCCGCCCTGACGCGGCGGCCGGCGGCGATCAGCTGCGCGGCGGTACGGCTGCCGGTGGTGCCGGTGGCGCCGATGACGAGGGTGGCGGCGGGGACGGCGGCGAGGGTGGTGGCGGGGGTGGTGGCGGAGGTGGCGGCGGAGGTGGGCATCAGGCGGCGCTCCGGGAGTCGTCCGCCGCGAAGTCCAGCCCCGGCTCGCGGGCGGCGAGCGGGTTCCAGTAGTCGCGGTACGAGGTGAACCGCCCGTCCTGGACGGTCACGACGGCGATGTACGTCATGTCGAAGGGGCTCCCGGTCGCCACGATGCGGCCCACGCCGCGCATCTCGACCACGATCGTCGCGGGGTCGGCGGTCTCGTGGATCCGCAGGTCGGCAAAGGCGTGCAGGTCGATGTGGGCGGGGTAGTCGCGCATGTACGCGGCGATGGCCGCCCGCCCCTCCAGCCGCCCGGGCCGGCCGGGGGGAGCGAACGGGAACTCCATGGAGCCGTGCTCGGACCACAGGCCGGTCCAGGAGGCGATGTCCTTGTCGAGGAGCAGGCGCAGGCCGTGACGGTAGAGATCCGCGGGGGAGGAGGGTGCGGGCACCGGCGGGAGCGAGGTGGTTTCGGGCATGGCGGCTCTCCGTTCGAGCTGATGCGGACCAGCGGTCCGTTTCTCTCGCCGAAGATACGGACCGGCGGTCCGCATTGCAACCGCAGGGGACGGCGGTGGCCGGAGTGCGCGGCGGGCATGATGTGCTCATGTCGATGTTGCTCCGCAACCTGCTCGTCCTGGCGGTGGAGTTCGGCGCCGCCCTGCTGCTGCGCGAGCCGGGCGCCCCGTGGGTCCCGGTGCTGCTGGCCGTCTTCGTCGTCGGCTCGGGCGTCCTGCACGGCACCGACGCCGAGTTCACGCCCCGCTTCCTCGTCGCACTGGTCGCGGTGGGCGTCGCGGAACTGGGCGGCCGGGCCTGGGGCCCGCCCGCCGCCCTCCCGACGGCCGGAACGGGCGCCGCGATCCTGCTGGCCGTCCAGACGCTGATCCTGATCCGGTACTCCCTGCGGCGCCCCCGCAGCCGCCCCCGCCGCCGCCCGGCCTGAGCGAAACCCGCCGGCCGGACGCCGTCGGGCCGCCCCGGCCTGGCCTGTGGGGCCGTGATCGAAAACAATGGCGGTATGACGTCCTCGCCCCGCACCCATGCCCGTGCCCGGTCCTTCGACGCCGCCGCCGCGCTGTACTCGGCGAACCGGCCCGGGTACCCCGGTGAGCTGTTCGACGCCGTCGAGGAGCTCGCCGGGCGCGGGCTGCGCGGGGCCAGGGTGGCCGACGTGGGAGCCGGGACCGGGATCGCCACCGGGCTGCTGCGGGCCCGCGGAGCGGACGTCCTCGCCGTCGAGCCCGGCGACGGCATGGCCGCCGAGTTCCGGCGGGCCAATCCAGGGATCCCGCTGGTGCGGGGTGACGGCGACCGGCTGCCGCTCGCCACCGCCGGGTTCGACCTCCTCACGTACGCCCAGGCCTGGCACTGGACCGACCCGGCGCGCTCCTTCCCCGAGGCCCGCCGCGTGCTCCGCCCCGGCGGAGCGCTCGCGCTCTGGTGGAACGACATGGATTCCGCCGTCCCGTGGATCGCCGAGCAGGACGAGCGGATCCGGACCCTGTTCGGCGCCGACGGGACCGGCCACCGCCCGCTGCCCACCGGGGCGTCGTTCACCATGCGCGAGATCCGCTGGTCCCGGCGGATCCCGCTGGAGGTCCACCTGGCCAACCACGCCAGCCACTCCGCCTTCCTGATGCTCGGCCCGGCCGGCACGCAGGAGTTCGTCGAGGCGGAACGGGCCCGGCTGAGCGCCCTGTTCCCCGACGGGACGGTCGAGGAGCGCTACGTCGTCACCCTCGGCGTGGCCGTCATGCACGACACTCCTTAGGGGCGCCGCGGGGCAGGCGGGACTTTGCGGACACCCCTAGCGTTCCCGGAGCACCGCCGCCCGGCACTGTGACGGCGAGCCCCACGCGTCGCGCAGCGGCCGCGCCTTGCGCAGCCACAGGGAGAGGTCGAGTTCCTCCGTGTAGCCGACGGCACCGTGGAGCTGGAGCGCCGTCATGGCCGCCGCGTACGCCGCCCCGCCCGCCGCCAGCTTCGCCGCCGCGACCTCCCAAGGCGCCAGGTCCAGGGCCGCCGCCCACACCAGCGGCCGCGCGAACTCCAGGGCCAGCAGCGTGTCCGCAAGCCGGTGCTTCACCGCCTGGAAGCTCCCGATCGGCGCGGCGAACTGCGTGCGCTGCTTCACGTACGCCACCGTGCTCGCCAGCAGGGCCTCGCCCACCCCCAGGCACTGGGCCGCCGTCAGCAGCCGCGCCCAGCCCAGGGCCGTCTCCGCCGCCGCGAGGACCCGGGGGCCGGCGGCCAGCAGTTCCCCGTCCGCCGGAGGCCGCGACAGGCGGCGCGCCGGGTCCGTGGAGCTCAGCGGTTCGCCCCGGCCGCCCGCCAGCCGCAGCTCGCCGGCCGCCGAGACCGTGAAGCAGTACGTCGCCGCGTCCGCGTCCAGGGCGTACGGACCCCCGCCCGGCAACGTCAGCGTGGCCAGCGCCTCGCCCGCCGCCAGCCCCGGCAGGAAGCGTTTCGCCGGCCCCGCGTCCCCCGCGCCCCCCGCGCCCCCCTCCTCCCCTTCCTCCCCGAGCCGCGCCAGCTCGGACAGCAGCACGGCCGCGGCCGCCGTCTCCACCACCGGCCCCGGCACCCCCGCCCGCCCCAGCTCCACGAAGCCGAGCGCCAGCTCCACCGGCAGCAGGCCCAGCCCTCCCAGGTCGCCGTACGCCTCGTCCGCCGCGAGCGCGAACAGGCCCGTCCCCGCGAGCCGCGACCACAGCGCCCGCCCCGGCCCGTGGTCCCCCGCGCCCCAGGCCCGTACGGCTGCCGGGACCTGCGAGGCGCCGAGCAGGCCGTGCAGCGTGCGGGCGAACTCCGACTGTTCGCCGGTCGGCAGGAAGCGCATCAGCGGCGGCCCTTCGGGAGGCCGAGCAGCCGCTCGGCGATGATGTCGCGCTGGATCTCGTTCGTGCCCGCGTAGATCGGCCCGGCCAGCGAGAAGATCCAGGGCTCCGCCCACGCGCCCTCCGCCAGTTCCGCGTCCGGGCCCAAGAGGTCCAGCGCCGTCTCGTGCAGGGCGATGTCGTACTCCGACCAGAACACCTTGTTCAGACTGGACTCGGCGCCGATCCGCTCGCCCGCCGCGAACCGCGAGGCGGCCGCCCAGGTGAACAGCTCGTACGCGCGCGCCCCGACCACCGCGTCCGCCACCCGGTCGCGCAGCGCGGTGTCCGCCGGATCCGCCCCGGCCCGCCACAGCGCGCGCAGGCGCTGCGCCGCCGCCAGGAACCGGCCCGGCGAGCGCAGGGTCAGCCCGCGCTCGTTGCCCGTCGTCGACATGGCGATCCGCCAGCCCTGCCCCGGCTCCCCGATCACGTCCGCGTCCGGTACGAAGACCTCGTCCAGGAAGAGCTCCGCGAAGGCGGGCTTCCCGTCGAGCCGGCCGATGGGCCGTACCGTCACCCCCGGCGCCCGCAGGTCGAACATCAGGTACGTCAGCCCCTGGTGCGCCTTCGCGGCGCCCGGGTCGCTGCGGAAGATGCCGAAGGCCCGGTCCGCGAAGGCCGCCCGCGAGGACCAGGTCTTCTGCCCCGACAGCCGCCAGCCGCCTCGGGTGCGCACCGCCCGTGACTTCAGCGAGGCCAGGTCCGAGCCCGATTCCGGCTCCGACCAGGCCTGCGCCCAGATCACCTCGCCGCTCGCCATCGGCGGCAGCACCCGCGCCCGCTGCTCGGCGCTCCCGTGGTCGAAGAGGGTCGGCGCGAGGAGGCTGATGCCGTTCTGCGAGACCCGGCCGGGCGCGCCCGCCGCCCAGTACTCCTCCTCGAAGACCAGCCACCGCTCGATGTCCACGCCCCGGCCCCCGTACTCGGCGGGCCAGGACACCGCCGACCAGCGGTCCGCGTGCAGCCGGGCCTCCCAGGCGCGGTGCGCGGCGAAGCCCGCGGCCGTCTCCAGGGAGGGGAGGGGGGCGTCGGGGACGTGTGCGGCGAGCCAGGCGCGGGCCTCGGCCCGGAAGTCCGCCACCCCCGGTGCGTGGGTCAGGTCCATCAGCTGTCCGCCTCCGTCGTACGGGCCCGCTCGCGTACGGGCCCGCTCGGCACTTCCCTAACAAGTGTTTGGTAGGTTAACGTACGGCCATGAGCCTGACCACCCCCAAGGCCCCCGACTACGTGCCGGGTCACGGGCTGCTCCAAGGCCGCACGGCCGTCATCACCGCCGCCGCCGGAGCCGGGATCGGCGGGGCCACCGCCCGCCGCTTTTTGGAGGAGGGCGCCCGCATCGTCATCGGCGACGCGCACGCCCGCCGCCTGAAGGAGACCGAACAGGCCCTCGCCGCCGAGTTCGGCGCCGACCGCGTCGCCTCCCTGCCCTGCGACGTCACCGACGAGGACCAGGTCGGGGCCCTGTTCGCGCTCGCCGAGCAGACCCACGGCGCCCTGGACCTCGTCGTCAACAACGCCGGCCTCGGCGGCACCGCCGCCCTCGTCGACATGACCGACGAACAGTGGGGCAAGGTCCTCGACGTCACCCTCAACGGCACCTTCCGCTGCACCCGCGCCGCGCTGCGCTCCTTCAAGGCCTCCCGCCGGGGCGGGGTCGTCGTCAACAACGCCTCCGTCGTCGGCTGGCGCGCCCAGACCGGCCAGGCCCACTACGCCGCCGCCAAGGCCGGGGTGATGGCCCTCACCCGCTGCGCCGCGCTGGAGGCGGCCGAGTTCGGCGTACGGATCAACGCGGTCGCCCCGAGCCTGGCCATGCACCCGCACCTGGTGAAGGTGACCAGCGAGGAACTGCTGACCGAGCTGACGGCCCGCGAGGCCTTCGGCCGGTACGCCGAGCCCTGGGAGGTCGCCAACGTCATCGTCTTCCTGGCCAGCGGCTACTCGTCGTACATGACGGGCGAGACCGTCTCGGTCAGCAGTCAGCACGCCTAGGCGGGCCCAGAATGGGCCCGTGCCAACGAACAAGCCGACAGCCCGGCCGACCGACCAGCCGACCGCCAAGAAGAAGCCCCAGGTGAGCGCCTCGCCCGAGCGCCGCCGCGAGCTTCTCGACACCGCCGCCGAGGTCTTCGCCGCGCAGGGTTACAACGCCACCACCGTCCGCAAGATCGCCGACGCCGCCGGCATGCTCGCCGGAAGCCTCTACTACCACTTCGATTCCAAGGAATCGATGCTGGACGAGATCCTCTCGGCCTTCCTCACCGAGCTCTGGCAGGGCTACGACACCGTCCTCGCCGCCGGCCTCGGCCCCCGGGAGACCATCGAGGCCCTCGTCACCGAATCCTTCCGGGAGATCGACCGGCACCGCGCCGCCGTCGCGATCTACCAGAAGGAATCCCGGCACCTGTCCGCGCAGCCCCGCTTCCACTACCTCTCCGACTCGCAGCAGAAGTTCGAGAAGGCCTGGCTGGGGACGCTGGAGCGCGGGGTCGCCGCCAAGGTCTTCCGGGCCGACCTCGACATCCGCCTCACCTACCGCTTCGTGCGCGACACGGTGTGGGTGGCGGCGTCCTGGTACCGGCCGGGAGGGCAGCACAGCCCCGAGGAGATCGCCCGCCAGTACCTGTCGATGGTGCTGGACGGGATCGCCGTACGCAGCTGACCCCCGAAGGAGCACCCGTCATGCCCGAGGCCTACATAGTCGAAGCCGTACGCACCCCCGTGGGCCGGCGCGGAGGGGGCCTGTCGGGCGTCCACCCGGCCGACCTGGGCGCGCACGTCCTGAAGGCGCTGGTCGAGCGGTCCGGGGTGGACCCGGCCGCCGTCGAGGACGTGGTCTTCGGCTGCCTGGACACGGTGGGCCCGCAGGCCGGGGACATCGCGCGGACGGCCTGGCTGGCGGCGGGGCTGCCGCAAGAGGTGCCGGGCGTCACCGTCGACCGCCAGTGCGGCTCCTCGCAGCAGGCGGTCCACTTCGCGGCGCAGGGCGTGCTCTCCGGGACCCAGGACCTGGTCGTCGCGGGCGGCACCCAGAACATGTCGATGGTCCCGATCGCCTTCGCCTCGCGGCAGGCGGCGGAACCGCTCGGCCTCACGGAGGGCCCCTACGCGGGCAGCGAGGGCTGGCGGGCCCGGTACGGGGACGCGCCGGTGAACCAGTTCCACGGCGCGCAGCTGATCGCGCGGAAGTGGGGGATCTCGCGCCGAGACATGGAGGAGTTCGCCCTCCGCTCGCACCGGCGCGCGATCCGGGCGATCGACGAGGGACGTTTCACCCGCGAGACGGTGGCGTACGGGGACGTGCGCGTCGACGAGGGCCCGCGCCGGGACACCAGCCTGGAGAAGATGGCGGGCCTGAGGCCCGTGGTCGAGGGCGGCACGATCACCGCGGCCGTCTCCTCGCAGGTCTCCGACGGGGCCGCGGCCATGCTGATCGCCTCCGAGCGGGCGGTGGAGGAGCACGGGCTGCGCCCGCGGGCCCGCATCCACCACCTGTCCGTACGGGGCGAGGACCCGATCCGGATGCTCTCCGCACCGATCCCGGCCACGGCGCACGCGCTGAAGAAGACCGGCATGTCGCTGGACGGCATCGACCTGGTGGAGATCAACGAGGCCTTCGCCCCGGTGGTCCTGGCCTGGCTGAAGGAGACGGGCGCCGACCCCGAACGGGTGAACGTCAACGGCGGGGCCATCGCGTTGGGCCATCCGTTGGGTGCCACGGGGGTGAAGCTGATGACCACCCTGCTCCACGAGCTGGAGCGGACGGGCGGCCGTTTCGGCCTCCAGGCCATGTGCGAGGGCGGCGGCCAGGCCAATGTCACGATCATCGAGAGGCTGTAGCCGCAAGGGATCCGGGGGCCTGGCCCCCGGATCTTGCCCGCGCCACGCGCAGGCGGGGCTGGGTGCCGCCGCCGAGGTGTGCTAGCTTGGTGAGCGTTGCAGTTGTGGTACCCATGAACTTTATGTGCGCCTGACGGGAATGCTCCGCAGGCGCTTTTATTGTTTTGCCGGACTCTCCGGATGGGGCCCTTTGCCGCCTATTCAGGAGATTTAAAATGGCACTTGGCACCGTGAAGTGGTTCAACTCGGAAAAGGGCTTCGGCTTCATCGAGCAGGACGGTGGCGGCCCGGACGTCTTCGCCCACTACTCGAACATCGCCACCCAGGGCTTCCGTGAGCTCACCGAGGGTCAGCGCGTCTCGTTCGACGTGACCCAGGGCCAGAAGGGCCCCCAGGCGGAGAACATCCTCCCCGCCTAATTGCTTCAGCTTGCCGGGGTCCGCACCGCAAGGTGCGGGCCCCGGCTTGTCTGCTGTTTCGCACCTTTGCTTTACCTTGCCGGTTTCAGGAGGGCTTTCTCGCATGACCAGCTCCAGCTCCGCACGACCCAGCCGCCGCCCCACCCGGGGTCGAGGTGCGGCCCAGGGACGTCCGAAGGCTGGCGCGGGACGGCAGAAGTCCGCCCCCGTCGCCCGGCCCCAAGAATTCACCATGCCCGAGCCGCTGACCCCGGCGCTGGCGCCGGTCGACGCGTTCGAGGACATGGGCATGCCCGAGGCGCTGCTGAAGACCCTCGCCGCCCAGGGCGTCACCGAGCCGTTCCCGATCCAGGCCGCCACGCTGCCGAACTCGCTCGCCGGCCGTGACCTGCTCGGCCGCGGCCGCACCGGCTCCGGCAAGACGCTGGCCTTCGGCCTGGCGCTGCTGGCCCGCACCGCCGGCCGCCGCGCGCAGCCGAAGCAGCCGCTCGCGCTGGTCCTCGTACCGACCCGCGAGCTCGCGCAGCAGGTCACCGACGCCCTGGCGCCTTACGCCACGGCCGTCAACCTGCGCACCACGACCGTCGTCGGCGGCATGTCGATCAACCGGCAGTCCGGCGCCCTGCGCCGCGGCGCCGAGGTGCTCGTCGCCACCCCCGGCCGTCTGAAGGACCTCATCGACCGCGGTGACGCCGACCTCTCGCAGGTCGCGATCACGGTCCTCGACGAGGCCGACCAGATGACCGACATGGGCTTCATGCCGCAGGTCACCGCCCTGCTCAAGCAGGTCCAGCCCGAGGGCCAGACCATGCTGTTCTCGGCGACCCTCGACAAGAACATCGACAAGCTCGTCAAGATGTTCCTGCACGACCCGGTCGCCTTCTCCGTCGACCCGTCCGCCGGCGCGGTCAGCACGATGGAGCACCACGTCCTGTACGTCATGGACGAGACCGACAAGAAGGCCGTGGCCACGCGCATAGCCGCTCGCGACGGCCGGGTGATCATGTTCGTCGACACCAAGCGCGGTGTCGACCGCCTGGTCAAGAAGCTCCAGGCGGACGGCGTCCGCGCCTCCGGCCTGCACGGCGGCCGTTCGCAGCCGCAGCGCAACCGGACCCTGGACTGGTTCAAGACCGGTGAGGTCACCGCGCTGATCGCCACCAACGTGGCCGCGCGCGGCATCCACATCGACGACCTCGACCTGGTCGTCAACATCGACCCGCCGACCGACCACAAGGACTACCTGCACCGCGGCGGCCGTACCGCGCGCGCCGGCGAGTCCGGCAGCGTGGTCACCCTCGTGCTGCCCGACCAGAAGCGGGACATGTCCCGCCTGATGTCGGACGCCGGGATCTCCCCGCGCACCGCGCAGATCAAGTCCTCCGACGAGGAGCTGTCCCGGCTCACCGGCGCCAAGGAGCCCTCGGGCATCCCCGTGGTGCTGGAAGTGCCGCAGCAGCCGGCCCCGGCCAAGGCGCGCGGCGGCTCGGGCGGTGGCTCCGGCTCCCGCCGCCGTTCGGGCGGCGGCGCCCGTACCGGCTCCGCCACTGGTGGCGCCCCGGCGTCCGGCGGCCGTGGCCGCCGCTCCGGCGCCGCGGGCTCCGGCCAGGCCCCGGCGTCCTCCGGGTCGGGCCAGTCCCGGCGCGGCCAGGGCGGCTCCGGCGGCTCGGCCAACGGCGGCCAGTCCCGGCGCGGCGCAGGCACCGCCTCCGCCGGCGGCGCGGCCGCGGCCTCGTCGCGCAGCCGGGTCGGCTCCGCGGGCCAGGGGCGGCGCCGGGCGGTCTGACCGCCCCCCGTACACGCGATGACGCCGGGCAGCACCTGTGGGTGCTGCCCGGCGTCGTGCTGTCGCCCGCGGGACGGGGTGGGGCGGGGCGGTTCAGCGGACCAGCTTGTCCTGGAGCTTCGCGAGCGTCCGCAGGTCCAGGCCGAGGCCGTCCGTGAGATAGCCGTAGAAGCTGCCGTAGTCCGCGTCCATCTGCGCGGTCGCCGCGTCCAGGTAGTCCTGGCGGACCTCCTGGAGCGGGATCAGCAGGTCCGGGTTCTGCATCCGCCCGGACTGCTTCAGGCCCGCCCGCACCTGGGCGTCGTACGCGGCGCGGAAGGTGTTCGACGCGAGGTAGTCGCTCGTGGCGGTGGACTCGGGGACGGCCAGGGCGCGCAGCAGGACGTAACTCATCCAGCCGGTACGGTCCTTGCCCGAGGTGCAGTGGTACAGCAGCGGGCCCTGCTTGCCGTCCGCGATCTCCCGCAGCGTCGTCGCGAACTGCGCCCGGTTCTCGGGGCTGGTCACGAAGGTGCGGTAGATGTCGCGCATGTAGGCCTCGGCGCGGCCGCCTCCGAGCATCTGCTCCTGCGTGGCGGGGTCGCCGCTGGATATCGCGCCGAGGAGGGTTCCGTACAGGCCCAGGTCGCTGACGGGCCGGGAGGTGGCGGTGAGTCCGGCGGGCAGCCGGTCGGCGCCGTCGTACTGGAGCTCCATGGGAATGCGGAAGTCGACGACCTTCTTGAGGCCGAGACCGGAGAGGGCGGTGATGTCCGCCGGGGTGAGCTTGCCGAGCGCGTCGGAGCGGTAGACCAGTCCCTGGCGGACCTGGCCGCCGGTCCAGGTGCGGTAGCCGCCCAGGTCGCGGACGTTGACCGCGCCCTGGAGGGGGATTTGGCGAATCGTTTCCGCCTGCTGGTGGTACCGGCCGGCGGTGGTGGCGGTGGTGCTGTGCCCCGCCGGCGCGGCGTGCGCGGCGGCGGGCAGGGTCCCGATGGCGAGGGCGGACGCGAGCACCGCGATCGCCAGGCGGATTCGGGCACGGCTCATCTGGCGGCTCCTGGAGCGGAGAAGGAGGTCACCCTGGTGGTGGCAGGGCGTCGAGCGACCGCAGGTGCGCGAGCACACCGTGGGCCTCGGCCATGACGCGGGCGACGAGCTCCGCACAGGAAGGGAGATCCTCGATCACCCCCGCGACCTGGCCCGATGCCATGACGCCGAGGTCCGTACGGCCCTCGACCATGGACGCCTTGAGGAGCATGGGGGTGTTCGCGGCGAGCAGGACCTGGCTCCAGGACAGGTCCTTGCCGTGTTTCATCGCGAGGCCGTCGCGCACCATCTGCGGCCACGACAGCCCCGACAGCCTGCGGAACGCGGCCGCGTGCCGGACCGCCCGGGCCAGGGCCCGGGTACGGCCCGCCCGCTCCAGGGAAGCGACGAGCTCGGTACGGAGCATCCGGTGCGGGAGCCCGTCCACGGCCGTCGTGACGGTGACGTCCTTGACGCCGGCCTCCAGGTACCGGGCCTTGACCGCGTCGGGGACGGTGGAGTCCGAGGTCAGCAGGAAGCGGGTGCCCATGGCGATGCCCGCGGCCCCGTACGACAGGGCGGCGACCAGCCCGCGCCCGTCGTGGAAGCCGCCCGCCGCCACCACCGGGATGTCCACGGCGTCGACCACCTGGGGCAGCAGTACGGTCGTGGCCACGTCCCCGGTGTGCCCGCCGCCCTCGCCGCCCTGCACGATCACCGCGTCCGCGCCCCAGGCCGCGACCTTCTCGGCGTGCCGGCGGGCTCCGATCGAGGGGATCACCACCACGCCCGCGTCCTTGAGCCGGGCGATCAGCTCCTTCGAGGGGGCGAGCGCGAACGAGGCCACCCGTACGCCCTCGTCAATGATCAGCCGGACCCGCTCGGCCGCGTCCCCCGCGTCCGCGCGCAGGTTCACCCCGAACGGGGCGTCCGTACGGGAGCGGACCTCGCGGACCGCCGCGCGCAGCTCGTCCACGGTCATCGTCGCCGAGGCCAGGATGCCGAGGGCGCCCGCGTTGGCCGCGCCCGAGACCAGGCGCGGGCCGGCCACCCAGCCCATGCCGGTCTGCACGATCGGGTGCTCGACCCCGACCAGTTCCGTGAACGCCGTCTCCAGGCGCATCGCCGCCGTCATCGCCTCAGGCCCGCACTTCCCGGTCGCGCAGCCCCTTCGGGTCGATCACCTCGCGGATCAGCCGCAGCTCCTCGGCGCTCGGCTCCCGGGTGTACGGGACCTCGCCGGGCACCGCCAGGGCGAACCCGGTGGCCTCCCGTACCTGTTCGACGGTGACGCCCGGGTGGAGGGAGGCCAGCCGCATCGAGTGGTCCGGGCCGGCGAAGTCGAAGACGCCGAGATCGCTGACCACCCGGGGGAGCCGGTGGAAGCGGGTCACCCCGGCCGCCTCCGCCCGGTCGTGACCCACCCCGCTCACCATGTCCACCCGCTCGACGAACACCCGCGTCGAATGCCGCGGGATCCAGTAACTCACCGGATTGTTCAGCGTGTTGACGGGTGCGCCGCGCACCCCGAGGAGCTGGCGCGACGGCCGGGCCCAGTCGCCGATGCAGGAGATGTTCTGATTGCCGAAGCGGTCGATCTGGCTGGCGCCCATCATCACGTGCCGGCGCCCGCCGGTGACCATCGTGAGGTGGCGCCGGTAGGGGAGCCAGCCCTCCGTCTCCCCGTCGAGACCGACGAGCAGCGCCTCGCCGTCGGTCAGCAGGAGGTCGGGGGAGAAGGTCCGCTTCGCCAGCCGGGCCCCGAACGACGGGACCAGGCCCATCGGACTGGCCAGCACCTCCCCGTTGCCGCGCCAGGCCTCGGCGCAGGCGATCACGCAGTACTCCGCCCGCGAGACGTCCGCGCCCGTCTCGGCGGTACCCGCCGTCCCGGCCGGGCCCGCCGTTCCCGATGTGCTCACCGCTGCTCCTCGTGCCAGGCCTGGACGGCCGACTGGTAGGCGTGCTCGCTGCCGCCGGAGAGGAAGCGGGCGGAGAACTCCGGCCAGGGGGTGGCCGCGTACAGCTTCTGGAAGGCCTCGTCGCGCCCGTAGTCGGGGGCGCAGGAGGTGAAGTGCGCGCCGTTCGGGGTCTCGACGACGCCGGTGACCGAGTGCCGGCTGACCAGCAGGGACTGCGGGGGGCCGGCTTTGGAGAGCTCGGCGGTCTCCACGAGCTGCTCGCAGGAGACGTACGCGGCGTCGGCGGCCTCGCAGAACAGGTCGTCGAAGTACGGGTCCGGGCCCAGGTACTGGGCGTTGCCGAGGCGGTCGGCGCGGTTGAGGTGGACGAGGGCGGCGTCCATCCGCAGGGCGGGGACGGCGACGAACTCCTCGCCGTCGGCGTAGGGGGAGGTGACGGTCCGCAGCTCCGGATTGACCCGCATGACGTCGGAGCCGAGGCCGGCGCGGACGGGGAGGAAGGGCAGCCGGTTCGCGGCGGCGTGCAGGCCCCACATGAACATGGCCTCGTCGTACTCGGTCAGGGTGAGGGCGCCGCTCTCGCGGGCGGCCCGGAAGTGCGGCTCCAGCGGGATCGAGTCGAGGGTGGCGAACGGGGCGACCAGGCGGCGGATCCGGCCGGCGGCCGCGAGCACGCCGACGTCGGGGCCGCCGTACGAGACCACGGTGAGATCGGTGATCTCGCTGCGGAGCAGTGCCCGCACCAGGGCCATGGGCTTGCGCCGCGAACCCCAGCCGCCGATGCCCAGTGTCATCCCGCTGCGCAGCCGCCCGACCACCTCGTCGGGGGTCATCGTCTTGTCGGTCACGAGAGCTCCTTCCCTGCGGTCGCTCCGGCCGCGGGCCCCGCGAAGGTGTCGCGGACCCGGTCGGCGACCCCGCTGAGGTTCGCCTCGAAGGTGAACCCCTGCTCGAAGCGGTAGCTGCGCCGCACGTCGACGGGGTCGATGCCGTTGATGGCCGCCTTGGCCAGCCGGATCAGGTAGCCGTCCTTGCACGCGATCTCGGCGGCCAGCTCCAGGGCGGCGTCCCGCAGCTCCGCGCGCGGCACCACCTTCCACACCGAGCCGTGCGCGTGCAGTTCGGCGGCGCTCGCGGTGCGGGAGGTGTAGTAGAGGGTGCGCATCAGGTGCTGCGGGACGAGCCGGGAGAGGTGGGTGGCGGCGCCGAGGGCGCCCCGGCCGAGCTCGGGGAGTCCGAAGGTCGCGTCCTCGCTGGCCACGATCGCGTCGGCATTGCCGACGAGTCCGATGCCGCCGCCCAGGCAGAACCCGTGCACGGCCGCGACGACCGGCACCTCGCACTCGTACACGGCGGCGAAGGCCTCGTAGCAGCCTCGGTTGGCGCCGATGAGCGCGTCGTGGCCGGTGTCGCGCTGCATCTCCTTGATGTCGACGCCGGCGTTGAAGCCGCGGCCCTCGGCGGCCAGTACGACGCACCGGGTCCCGCCGTCGCGGCCGGCGGCGTGCAGGGCGTCGGCGAGCTCGTACCAGCCCTGTACGGGAAGGGCGTTGACGGGCGGGAAGTCGACCGTGACAAGTGTGATGCCCTTGCCGGGGCTTGAGGTGGAGACACCCATGAGAGGATCAGCTACCTTTCCACCAAACATTTGTTAGGTGAGGAAGGTAGCAGCCTATGGAGCTCGACGGGAGGGTTGTCGTCGTGACCGGCGGAACCCGCGGCGTCGGCGCCGGCATCGCCCGGTCGTTCCTCGAAGCGGGCGCGGAGGTCGTCGTCTGCGCCCGCCGCCCGCCGCGGGAGCCGGTCGCCGCGGACGGCCGTACGGCCTCGTTCGCCGCGCTGGACCTGCGCGATCCGGCCGCCGTCGAGGAGTTCTTCGGGTCCGTCGAGCGCCGGTACGGGCGGCTCGACTGCCTGGTCAACAACGCGGGCGGGACCCCGTACCGGCTGCTGGGGGAGGGCGAAGCGGAGCGGCACGCACGGGTCGTCGAGCTGAACCTGCTCGCGCCGATGGCGGCCTCGCTGGCGGCGTACCCGCGACTGCGCGAGGCCCGGGGATCGGTGGTGATGATCGGCAGCGTCAGCGGAACCCGGCCATCGCCCGGGACGGCCGCGTACGGGGCGGCGAAGGCGGGACTGGAGAACCTGGCCCGGTCGATGGCCGTGGAGTGGGCGCCCGAGGTACGGGTGAACTCGCTGGTCCTGGGGATGGTGCGGACCGAACTGGCCCACCTCCACTACGGGGACGAGGCGGGGATCGAGGCCGTCGGGGCGACGGTTCCGCTGGGCAGACTGGCCGATCCCTCGGACGTCGGGGCGGCTGCGGTGTTTCTTGCCTCGGGCCGGGCGGGGTATGTGAGCGGGGCGAGCCTGCTCGTGCACGGAGGCGGGGAGCGCCCGGCGTTTCTGGATGCGGCAACGGTCAACAAGGAGAGCTGAGATGGGACTTGCCGAGGGTCGTGTGGTCATCGTGACGGGTGCCGGTCGGGGGCTGGGCCGGGCCCACGCGCTGGCGTTCGCGGCGGAGGGGGCGAAGGTCGTGGTCAACGACCTCGGGGTGGGCCTCGACGGGCAGCCGGGGGAGGACAGCCCGGCCGGGCAGGTGGTCGCGGAGATCCGGGCGCTGGGCGGCCAGGCGGTGGCCCACGGCGAGGACATAGCCTCCCCGGAGGGGGCGTCCTCCCTGGTCGGGGCGGCGCTGACGGCGTTCGGCCGGCTGGACACGCTGGTCAACAACGCCGGGTTCCTGCGGGACCGGATGCTGGTGAACCTGGAGGAGGCGGACTGGGACGCGGTGATGCGGGTGCACCTGAAGGGGCACTTCCTGCCGCTGAAGTACGCGGCTGCGCACTGGCGGGCGGAGGCCAAGGCGGGCCGGGCGGTGGCGGCGCGGGTGGTCAACACCTCCTCGGGGGCCGGGCTGCTGGGCTCGGTCGGGCAGGGCAACTACAGCGCGGCCAAGGCCGGGATCCTCGGCATGACGCTGGTCGCGGCGGCGGAGATGGGACGGTACGGGGTCCAGGTCAACGCGATCGCCCCGGCGGCGCGGACCCGGATGACGGAGCAGACCTTCGCGGAGAGCATGGCGGAGCCGGGAGCGGGCGCCTTCGACGCGATGGCCCCGGAGAACGTGTCGCCGCTGGTGGTGTGGCTGGGCTCGGACGCCTCGGCGGGGGTCACGGGCAGGGTCTTCGAGGCGGAGGGCGGCCGGATCACGGTGATGGAGGGCTGGCGCCCGGGTCCGACGGCCGACCGCGGCGCCCGCTGGACCCCGACCGAGGCGGGCGAGGCGGCGACGAAGCTCCTCGCGGAATCCGAACCCCCGCACCCGGTCTACGGGGCGGAGTAGCCGGCCGCGGGGTCCCGGCCGCGGGGGTGGTCCCGGCCGACGGGGCGCCGACCGGTGACCACGTCGGCGGCTCGTGACGCAGAAACGGCCCCGGCCCCCTGGCGGGGGGGTCGGGGCCGTTCCCTCACTCGTGCGATGGGATAGGACTACCCACGCCGGTCGCGCTTTGAACCGCTCTCAGTCCCACAACTTGTCGCTCCTCGGCCCGGCGGCTCACCGCCCGCCCGTCGGCCGCCCGCGCCGGGCCCGTCCGCCGCCCGGACGCGGTCAGGTGTCGCAGTCCAGCACCGTGCGGCACAGCCCGCACCGGGCCCGCACCGGCCCGCGCACCGGCAGCCGCAGCAGCTGCCCGCACACCGGGCACGGGAAGCTCACGCGCGCGTCCCCCGCGGGATCCCGTTCGAAGCGGTACGGGGCCCCGGGCGCGGCGGTGCCCGCCCGCCGGTCCCGGGCGTAGCGGCGCCGCCCGGCCCGGTCCGCGGCCGCCAGGGGGGCCCGGCGCAGCTCCCGCTCGGCGAGCGCGCGGCCGCGCACGTACGCCTCGTACGCCTGGGGGCTGGTGAACCAGGCCGACAGGTCCTCGCCGAGCAGCAGGTCGCGCCGGGCGAGGACGTAGCCGAACTCCTCGGGGGTGAGGTAGCCGAGCTTCTGGTGGGTGAGCCCGTCCTCGCGGTAGGCGTCGAGGAGCAGCCAGCCGGCCCCGAGGTAGGCGGCGGCGGTGTCGGTGAGGATCTCGTTGTCGGCGGTGGCCGGGAAGCGCAGGTCCAGCCGGTGCAGCAGGACGTGCGTGACTTCGTGGGCGAGGGCCGCGGCCAGGTCTCGGCGGTGGGTGCGGAAGCGGTCGTTGACCTCGATGAAGTACTCCGGTCCCGCGGTCAGTTCGACGGTGGCCGCCTGCTGCATCGTCCGGAAGCAGACCACCATCCGGGCATCGGGCAGCCGCAGCGCGCGCACGATCGCGGAGGCCACGCGGTGCGCCCCGAGGTGGAGGTCCTCGTCGGCGCCGAAGGCGGCGTCGGCGGGGGAGAAGCTGGTGTCGTAGGTCCGGATCCCGTCGTGGGAGAGCCGTCGGAAGAGGGCGGTGATCGCGGCGCGGACGGTGTCGAGATGCGGAAATCCGTGCTCGACGGGACTGGCGCGCCGACCGTTTCGCGTCATGACGGCCCCCCGGCCGCACATTGTCCGAAAACGCGTTCTTGATGTCCGATCGGAAAGGGGTGTGACATGTACGTGTCATTCACCCGATGGCACGCACGGCCCAACCCCCCACGAAAGGCAGTGTGTTGACCTTGTCCACCCTTGCCGCACTCCTCAAGCGCACCCTCGCCGTCGGCGCGGTTGCGCTCGCCGCCGTCAGCCTCCAGCCCGGCGCCGCCAACGCCTCCCAGGCCCCCGTCGTCGGCGGCACCCGCGCCGCCCAGGGCGAGTTCCCCTTCATGGTCCGCCTCTCCATGGGCTGCGGCGGAGCCCTCTACACCCAGCAGATCGTCCTCACCGCGGCCCACTGCGTGAACGGCTCCGGCAACAACACCTCCATCACCGCCACCGCCGCAGTCGTGGACCTCAACAGCTCCGGCGCCATCAAGGTCAAGTCCACCAAGGTCCTCCAGGCCCCCGGCTACAACGGCAAGGGCAAGGACTGGGCCCTCATCAAGCTCGCCAAGCCGATCAACCTGCCCACCCTCAAGATCGCCGACACCAAGGCCTTCGACAACGGCACCTTCACCGTCGCCGGCTGGGGCGCCACCCGCGAGGGCGGCGGCCAGCAGCGGTACCTCATGAAGGCCACCGTGCCGTTCGTCTCCGACGCCGCCTGCCAGAGCGCGTACGGCAGCGACCTCGTCCCCGGCGACGAGATCTGCGCCGGGCTGCCCCAGGGCGGCGTCGACACCTGCCAGGGCGACTCCGGCGGCCCGATGTTCCGCCGCGACAACAACAACGCCTGGATCCAGGTCGGCATCGTCAGCTGGGGCGAGGGCTGCGCCCGGCCCAACTTCCCCGGCGTCTACTCCGAGGTCTCCACCTTCGCCACGGCCATCAAGAACGCGGCCGCGACCCTCTGAACCCCGGACTTCGTCCTTCCGGCCGAGCACACCCGGGCCGGAAGGACGAGGCCCCGGGCCCCGTACGTCCGTAAGGTCGGCCGCAGCGGCCCGCGGCCGGCACCGCGCCGGCCCGGCCCCGCCCGGTTGCGGGCCGACGCACCCGCCGGTCCCATGGGAGGGCACAGGCAGCGGGCGACAGTGGGGCAGGCAGCGCATGGCGATCAGCGTGGTCATCGCCGACGACCAGGAGATGGTCAGGACCGGATTCCGGATGATCCTCGAAAGCCAGCCGGACATCGAGGTCGTCGCCGACGCCCCCGACGGCGAGGCCGCGCTCGCGGCCGTCGCCGCACACCGGCCCGACGTCCTCCTCCTCGACATCCGCATGCCGAAGCTGGACGGGCTCGAAGTCACCCGGCGACTCGCCGACCGGGACGGTCCGCGCATCGTGATCGTCACCACCTTCGACCTCGACGAGTACGTCCACGCCGCGCTCCACGGAGGAGCATCGGGCTTCCTCCTGAAAGACGCCAGCCCCGCGATGCTGGTTGAGGCCGTCCGCGCGGCGGCCGTCGGCGACTCCCTCGTCTCGCCCGCCATCACCGTACGGCTGCTGCGCGAAATGGCCCCCCGGGCCGCCGCCCAATCCGCCCGCCGCCCCGCCGAACCCCTGACCGAGCGAGAGCGGGACGTCGTACGGTGCGTGGCCCGCGGCCGCACCAACGCCGAGATCGCGGGCGAGCTGTTCGTCTCCCTGTCCACGGTCAAAACCCACCTGGCCAACGTCCAGACCAAACTCGACGCCCGCAACCGCGTGGAGATCGCCGCCTGGGCCTGGGAATCCGGCCTGGCCGCGCCCCCGACGTGAGCCCGCTCGCCTCCTGGGCCCGGCGCCATCCCCGCACCGCCGACGGGATCCGGCTCACCCTCTCCCTGATCCTGCTCGCCCTCGTCACCTTCGAAGGCGTCGCCCTCGCCCGCCAGCCCAGCCTCCCGCACGCCGCCGTATGGATCTCCGGCATCCTCGTCTGCCTCAGCGCCGCGCCCTGGCCCCGCATCCCCCTGCTCGCCCGCGCCTGGTTCGCCGCCGCCGTCACCTGGACCGTCACCCTCCTGCTGATCTTCGGCAACCACCCCCTGGCCGTCTGGGGCGGCGGCGAGGCCATCGCCCTCCTCGTACTCCTCTCCCAGGTACTGCTGCGCGCCCCGGTCCGCACCGCCGCCGTCCTCGGCCCCCTCCTCGGCCTCGGCTGCATGGCCGTGCCCGTCCGCGACACCGACCCCGGCCGGTTCACGCTCCTGTTCTGCGTGCTGGCTGTCGTCGTCGGCGCGTACTCGCTCCTGCTGCGCCTGCAGTTTGGCCAGCGCGTGCGCGAGCTGGCCGCCGTACGCACGGCGGAGCGCCTGGAGCTGGCCCGGGAGCTCCACGACCTCGTGGCCCACCACGTCACCGGCATCGTGGTGGAGGCCCGCGCCGCCCGCTTCACACGGGTCCCGGCCGAGCGGGCCGCCGAAATCTTCGGCCGCATCGAGACCGCCGGGGACGAGGCCCTCGGCTCCATGCGCCGCCTCGTCAAGATCCTCCGCGAGAGCCAGGACCAGGCACCGGGCGGCGGCCGCCGCCCCGGCACCGCCCCCGTCGCCGGCCTCGCCGACATCCGCACGCTCACGGAGCGGTTCTCCGCCACCGGCCCGCCCGTCGCCCTGTACGTGGAAGAAGGGCTGGCCGAGCGGCTCCCCGGCGACGTCGCCGCCACCGCCCACCGCATCGTCCTGGAAGCCCTCACCAACACGGCCAAGCACGCCGCGACCGCCACCGCCGTCCGCGTCGGCCTGCGCACCGTCCCCGCCGGGCTGGAGATCCGCGTCGCCGACGACGGGGGCCGCCCGGCCCGCCTCTCCGAGACCGCCAGGGGCGGCGGCTACGGCCTCGTCGGCATGGCCGAGCGCGCCGAGGCCCTGGGCGGCTCCCTCACCGCCGGCCCCGCCCCGGAAGGAGGCTGGCTGGTCACGGCCGTCCTCCCGCTGTAGTGCGGGCCCTTCCGCTCCGGCGGGCGAGGAGGCGTCTCACGGATCGACCGGCCGAGGTGCGGGCGGCCGCCGCCACGTATTCTCGGGATCATGAACATCAGCGACCTCGACAACGGCACCGGCACGGGAGCGGCCGACGACGCGGCGAAGGAAGCCGCGGGCATCGACGAGTCCGTCGCCGCCGAGCTGGCCCGGCTGCGCGACAGCATCGACAACATCGACGCGGCCGTGGTCCACATGCTCGCCGAGCGCTTCAAGTGCACCCAGCAGGTCGGCCACCTCAAGGCCAAGCACCAGCTGCCCCCGGCCGACCCGACCCGCGAGGCCAACCAGATCGCACGGCTGCGCCAGCTCGCCGAGAACGCCAAACTCGACCCCGCGTTCGCCGAGAAGCTCCTCAACTTCATCATCGCCGAGGTCATCCGCCACCACGAGACGATCGCCGCCGGCGAGGAGTAGGCCGAGAGCGGACGGGGAGGCCGCGACCGGGGCCCGCCCTTCGGGCAGCATGGGCCCCATGCCCGCACTGACGCGCAACGAAGCGCAGCTCCGAGCCCAGCTCATCGACGTCCAGCACTACGCCGTCGCCCTCGACCTCACCGGCGGCGAGGACACCTTCGAGTCCACGACCGTCATCCGGTTCACCGCCCGCACCGCCGCGGACACCTTCGTGGAACTGAAACCGGACGAACTGCACTCCGCCGAACTCGACGGCCGCCCCCTCGACCCGGCCGGACTCGCCGACAACCGCCTCGCCCTCACCGGCCTCGGCGAAGGCCCCCACGAGCTGCGCCTCGCCACCCGCATGCGCTACTCCCGCACCGGCGAGGGCCTGCACCGCTTCACCGACCCCGCGGACGGTGAGACGTACGTCTACACGCAGATGTTCATGGACGACATCCAGCGCGTCTTCCCGGCCTTCGACCAGCCCGACCTCAAGGCCGTCTTCGAGTTCACCGTCACCGCCCCCGCCCACTGGACCGTCCTCGCCAACGGCATCACCGAGCGCACCGGCGACCGCACCGGACACCCCTCGGGCGACGGCGCCGGCATCTGGAAGTCCGCCCCCACCCCCGTCATCTCCACCTACCTCGCCGCCGTCGCCGCCGGCCCCTGGCACAGCATCCGCACCGAACACGCCGGACTGCCCTTCGGCATCCACTGCCGCCGCTCGCTGGCACCCCACCTCGACGCCGACGCCGAGGAAATCCTCTCCATCACCACCGACTGCTACGACCGCTACCACCAGAAGTTCTCCGAGCCCTACCCCTTCGACTCCTACGACCAGGCCTTCGTCCCCGAGTTCAACGCCGGCGCCATGGAGAACCCCGGCCTCGTCACCTTCCGCGACGAATTCGTCTTCCGCTCGGCCGTCACCGACACCGAACGCCAGACCCGCGCCATGGTCATCGCCCACGAAATGGCCCACATGTGGTTCGGCGACCTCGTCACGCTGCGCTGGTGGGACGACATCTGGCTGAACGAGTCCTTCGCCGAATACATGGGCTACCAGACCCTCACCGAAGCCACCCGCTTCACCGGCACCTGGACCGAATTCGGCGTCACCCGCAAGTCCTGGGGCTACGACGCCGACCAGCGCCCCACCACCCACCCCGTCGCCCCCGACCCCGACGCCGTACCCGACACCGCCAGCGCCCTCCTCAACTTCGACGGCATCTCCTACGCCAAGGGCGCCTCCGCCCTGCGCCAACTCGTCGCCTGGCTCGGCGAGAAGGACTTCCTCGCCGGCATCAACACCCACTTCGGCCGCCACAAGTTCGCCAACGCCTCCCTCGCCGACTTCGTCGACTCCCTCGCCGCCCACACCGACCGCGACGTCCACGCCTGGGCCGAGATCTGGCTGCGCACCACCGGCATCGACACCCTCACCCCCCGCATCGAGGAGAGCCACGGCGGCTGGACCCTCACCGTCCAGCAGCAGGGCAGCCGCCCCCACCACATCGGCGTCGGCCTCTACGACCGCGACCCCGACGACACCCTGCAGCCCCGCGAGCTCCTCACCCTCGACGTCCCCTCCGACGAGGTCGTCTCCGCCAGCGGCCCCCGCCCCGCGCTCCTCCTCCTCAACGACGGAGACCTCGGCTACGCCAAGGTCCGCCTCGACGACACCTCCGTCGAGACCGCCCTGCGCGACCTGTCCGCCATCCCCGGCGCCCTCACCCGCGCCGTCGTCTGGAACGCCCTGCGCGACATGGTCCGCGACGGCGAACTCGAACCCGCCGCCTACCTGGCCACCGCCGAGGCGCACCTGCCCGCCGAGGCCGACCTGGCCATCGTCCAGGGCGTCCTCGCCTTCGCCCGCCTCCACGTCATCGACCGCTACCTCGCCCCCGATGACCGCACCGAGGCCCTCGCCACCCTCACCTCCCTCGCCCGCGCCCTGCTGCGGCGCACCGAGGACGGCTCCGACCCCGGGCTGCGGCTCTCCGCCGTACGCGCCCACATCGACGCCGCCACCCAGCCCGACACCCTCACCGCCTGGCTGGAGGACGACACCGTGCCCGGCGGCCCCGAACTCGACCCCGAGCTGCGCTGGCGCATCCTCGCCCGGCTGTCCGTCCTCGGAGCCGTGGGAGAGGACGAGATCGACGCGGCGCTCGCCGCCGACCCCAGCGCCACCGGCCGGGAGGGCGCCGCCCGCTGCCGCGCCGCGCTCCCGACCGCCGAGGCCAAGGCCGCCGCCTGGGAACGCCTCTTCCGCGACGACTCCCTCTCCAACTACCTGTTCACCGCGACCGCCCAGGGCTTCTGGCAGCCCGAACAGGCCGAGCTCGTACGGGAGTACGTACCGCGCTTCTACACCGAGGCCATCGCCCTCGGAGCCCGCCGCGGCCCCGCCATCGCCGAGGCCGCCGGGCGCTACGCCTTCCCCGGCCACGCCGTCGACGAGGACAACCTCGGGGCCGGGCGCACCGCCCTCGACCACCCCGAGCTCGTCCCCGCCCTGCGCCGCAAGCTGGTCGACCAGCTCGACGACCTGGCCCGGGCCCTGCGCGTGCGCGCCTCCGCCTGACGAGACCCCGCCCCACCCGGCCGCCGTCCCCGCCCTCACCGGCGGGGCCGGCGGCCGGCCGCGTTCCCGGGAGCCGCCGCGGCCCCACCAGCCGCCGCACGAGGACCGCCCGCCGCACGAGGACCGCCGCCGCACGAAGAACACCGCCGCACGAAGAGCGACAAGTGGACAAACCCCGGCGGTTACCCCATTCGGGTCTGATCGTTGTACAGGTCGGGCCCCCAGGCTGTCACCGCAGCAGCGCCCGCCGCCAGGCACCCCACGACAGGGCCGGCCCCCTGCCGCAGACCCGTTCCCGTGAGGACACCGCATGACCGCGCCGCCCGGCACCCCGCCCGCACCCCCCGCGCCGCCCGCACTCCCGGCGCACCCGCTCGCCGGCGGCCGCCCCGGCCCCGAGGCCCTGCGGCCCCTCCTCGACACCGTCCTCGAAGCGCTGCACAGCGGAGCCGAGGAGCGCCGCGGACCGATCCCGGCCGGCGGCCCCGACGCCCTCGCGGCCCGGGTCGCCGCTGCGCTCGGCGACGTACTCCCCGACAAGGGGCACGGCGACCACGAGGCGCTGCGGACCCTCGTCCACACCCTCGCCGCCGGGGCCGCCGACCCCGCCGACCCCCTGTGCGCCGCCCACCTGCACGGCCCGCCCCTCGCCGTCGCGGCCGCCGCCGACCTCGCCGCCTCCGCGCTCAACCCCTCCCTCGACTCCTGGGACCAGGCCCCCGCCGCCTCCGCGATCGAAGCCCTCCTCACCCGGGCCCTCGCCGGCGAGTTCTACGACACCCCCCGCCCCGACGCCCTCGTCACCACCGGCGGCACCGAAGCCAACCAACTCGCCCTGCTCCTCGCCCGCGAACGCCACGGACCGGGCCTGACCGTCCTCCACGGCGCCAACGCCCACCACTCCGTCCCCCGCGCCGCCTGGCTCCTCGGCCTGCCCGCCGCCACCTCCCTGCCCACCCCCGCCGGCACCCTCGACCCGGCCCGCCTCGCCGAAGCCCTGGCCGCCGCCACCGGGCCGGTCCTCGTCACCGCCACCGCCGGCACCACCGACGCCGGGCTCATCGACCCCCTCGAACCCATCGCCGACCTGTGCGAACGCCACGGCGCCGACCTCCACGTCGACGCCGCCTACGGCGGCCTCCTCGCCCTCAGCCCCCGCCACCGCCCCCGCCTCGCAGGCCTGGCCCGCGCCCACTCCCTCACCATCGACCTGCACAAACTCGGCTGGCAGCCCGTGGCCGCGGGCCTCCTCGCCGTCCCCGACACCGCCCTGCTGGCCCCCCTCGCCCACCAGGCCGACTACCTCAACGCCCCCGACGACACCGAAGCGGGGCTGCCCGACCTCCTCGGCCGCTCCCTGCGCACCACCCGCCGTCCCGACGCCCTCAAGATCGCCGCCACCCTGCGCTCACTGGGCCGCGACGGCCTCGCCCACCTCATCGACCGCACCTGCGAACTCGCCCAGCACCTCGCCCGCCTCCTCGACGCACACCCCCGCTTCGAACTCCACGCACCCCCCACCATCAGCACCGTCCTCTTCCGCCCCACCCACACCGACGACACCGACCTCGCCGCCCTGCGCCGCACCCTCCTGCACGCAGGCCACGCCGTACTCGGCCGCGCCACCGCCGACGGCCGCCTCTGGCTCAAGGCCACCCTGCTCAACCCCCACACCACGACACGGGACCTGGACATCCTCGTCACCCTCCTGGAAGGCAGCAGCCACCGATGACCGCCCAGCTCGATGCACCCCACGACCTCGTCGGAATCGGCATCGGTCCCTTCAACCTGTCCCTCGCGGCCCTCGCCCAGGGCCTCCCGGACCAGGGAGCAGGCGAACTCGCCATCGCCTTCTACGACCAGCGCCACGACTTCCGCTGGCACCCCGGGCTGCTCATCGACGGGACGACCCTCCAAGTCCCCTTCCTCGCCGACCTCGTCACCCTCGCCAACCCCACCAGCCCCTGGACCTTCCTCAACTACCTCCGGCACAAGGAACGGCTCTTCCCCTTCTACTTCGCCGAGCAGTTCCACATCCAGCGCGCCGAGTACGACGCCTACTGCCGCTGGGTCGCCGGACGCCTGCCCGGACTCCACTTCGGCCACCAGGTCGACGCCGTCCGCTGGAACCCCGAACGCGACCTCTTCGAAGTCGACTACACCCAGCTCGACACCGACGGCGAAGCCGTGGCCCTCGGCCGCACCTACACCCGCAACCTCGCCCTCGGCATCGGCACCGCCCCCTACGTCCCCGAACCGCTGCGCCCCCTCGCCGAAGCCCCGGCCGTCCCCGTCATCCACTCCGCCGACTACCTCGACAACCGGCAGCGCATCCTCGGCGCCGAACACGTCACGGTGATCGGATCCGGCCAGTCCGGAGCCGAGGTCTTCCTCGACCTGCTCCGCTCCCGCCCCGCCGGCCGCGAACGCCTCACCTGGCTCGCCCGTACGCCGTCCTTCGCGCCCATGGAGTACTCGAAGCTGGGCCTGGAACACTTCACGCCCGACTACACCCGCTACTTCCACGCCCTGCCCGAGCCCGTACGCGACCAGCTCGTCCCCGCGCAGTGGCAGCTCCACAAGGGCATCGACGCAGGCACCATCGCCGCCATCCACGAGGAGCTCTACCGGCGCACCCTCGACGGAGGCTGGCCCGACACGGTCCTGACCCCCGGAGTGAGCGTCCGCACCGCCGGCCGCGTCGCCACCACCAAGGTCGAACTCCACCTCGACCACGCCCAGCAGGGCACCCGCTCCCGGCTCACCACCGACGCGGTCGTCCTCGCCACCGGCTACCGCGAACGCCCGCTCACCAGCCTCCTCGCCGGCCTCGACCCGTACCTGCGCAAGGACTCCTCCGGCCGGCCCCGGATCGACGAACGCCACCGCATGATCCTCGACCCCAGCGTCACCGGCGCCATCTTCGTCCAGAACGGCGAACGCCACAGCCACGGTGTCGGCGCCCCCGACCTCGGACTCGCCGCCTGGCGCAGCGCCGCCATCCTGAACACCCTCACCGGCAAGGAGGCCTACCCGCAGCCCGCCCGCACGGCCTTCACCACCTTCGGCCTCGCACAGAGGGAGCACACCCGCCCCCGCCCGGCGGGCGAACTCCGCCCCCTCGTCGACCACCCCTGAGCGGTCCCGCCGTCCGGTGACCGGACCCCGCCCCCGCACGCCGCGAGGCCACCACTCGGGGCGGGAACGTCTCCGGTACAACCTCCTGCACAGGTCGAACGTCTCTTCTGTCGAAGAAACGTTTCCAGGGGGTTTTGTCTGTGAAGTTTTCCCGGATCGCCGCAGCGGTGACCACCGCCGCCCTTGCTCCGGCCGTTTTCATGGCGTCACCGGCGTTCGCCGCCGGCTCCGACGCCCCGGCCGCCGGCAAGCAGCCGGCACCGACCGCACCTGACCAGGCCGTGCCCGACCACACGGTGCCCGATCAGGCCGAAGAGGACCGCAAGACCATCCTCGCGATCATCGCCGACCCGATGGCCAGCGAGTACATGCAGGAAGCCGGCCGCAAGGCCATCGCCGACGGCCCTCAGGCCATGCGCAAGTTCATCGAAGTCGACCAGCACAAGATCCGCATGGACGACTACCGCATCCTGATCCTCCGCCTCCTCAAGGACGCCGGACCCGGCCTGAAGGAGGGCATCAACAAGGTCCTCGACGACGGCGACACCATCGAGAAGCTGCGCCACTTCTACGACGTCACCCAGCACGAGCTGCGCGACGAAGACAACCAGGTCGAGATCTCCCGCCTGATCGGCACCGGCGGCCCGGCCGTGAAGGAAGCCGGCAAGAAGGCCCTCAAGGGCACCCCCGCCGACCGCGCGCAGTTCCTGAAGACCGGCCGTTTCCTCGCCCAGGCCTCGGACGACCTGGTCGAACTGGCCCGCATCGACGAAAGCTGGGACGGCCCGATCCTCAGCGAGGCGATCAGCAAGCTCATGAACGGATCGCCCACCCCCGCCGAGCTGCGCCACTTCCTGGAAGTGACCCAGTACGAGCTGCGCGACCAGGACAACCGCGTCGCCATCGCCAAGATCATCGACGGTGGCGGTCCGGAACTCGTCAAGGCGGGCCGCGCAGCGCTCGCGGGCACCGCCGCGGACCGGACCGAGTTCCTCAAGACGGGCCAGTACGAGGCCCGCGCCAAGGACAAGGCCGCCAAGGACAAGGAGAAGCCCACCCCCGGCAAGGACGGCGACACCAAGGGCAACGGATCCGGCACGGGCTCCGGTACCGGAGCCGCGACCACCGGCAACACCGCCACCACCGCCCAGGGCCACAGCGGCGCCCCCCTCGCCACCACGGGCGCGGGCGACACCACCCTGATCGCGGGCGGCGCGGGCACCGCGCTCGTCGCGGGCGCCGGACTGCTGCTCGCCGCCCGGATGCGCCGCGCCGGCGCCAACGGCTGACCGCACCCGCACCACGAACGGGGGGCCGGCCGCGGCACACCGCGACCGGCCACCCGTCCGGTTCGGCCTAGAACACCGCAACCCCGCCCCGGGTCAGCTTCCAGTCCACGGAGGCGAACTGCGCCGGGTCGATCGTGCCCTTCGCCTTCACCCACTGGATGATCGTGTTGCGGATCTCCTCCGAGTTCGCCCACAACTGCTTGGCCTGCGGCACGTGCGGGAAGTTCCCGCCACCCGACGCCCGGTAGTTGTTCACCGCCAGCACGAACCGCGCCGCCGGATCCACCGGCTTGCCCTGGAACGACAGCCCGGAGATCCGCGAACCGGCCGGCTGCGCCACGTCGATGTCGTACGACACCCCGTACACGGCGTCGTAGTTGTAGTCCGGGGTGTTCTCGGCGTTCGTCAGCTTCGCCGGGTCCACCGGGGCGCCCGCCGCCGTCTGCACGTAGTACCGCGCCGAGAACTCCAGGTAGTCCTTCAGCTGCGCACCCGTCAGCAGCCGCGCCTCAAGGGTGTTCTCGAACGGGTACAGGCCCGCCGCGTCCTTGATCGTCACCTGCCCGGCGGGGATGGCCGCCGTCCGCGAGAAGCAGGAGGCCTGGGAGAGCACCGGCAGCGAGGCCCACTCCGTACCGGCCAGCGCCCCCTTCACCGTCTCCGCCTGCACGTGGCTGATCAGGTCGATGATCGCGACGTCCTTGACCGGGCCCTCCGCCGAGGACATCGCCTGCGTCGACGTACCGATCACCTGGTTGACGTACGCCACGACCTTGCGGTGCTCGTCCGACAGCAGCCGGGTGATCTTCGGGTCCTCGGCGACCGTGTTGGAGTTCAGCACCTGCGCCGAGACCTTCGCCACCGACCAGCAGCCCTTCGACCAGGTCAGCTCGAAGTCGAACAGCGTCAGGCGCTGCCCCCACTTCAGCGGCTCCGACAGGACCACGTCCTTGCCGGTCGCCTTGTTCTTCACCCGGTACTCCGGGATCTCCGTGTGCGCGTGCCCGACCAGGATCGCGTCGATCCCCGGCACCTGCTCCGCCACCAGAGCCGCCGCGTTCTCGACGTACGGCAGCTGGTCACCGTACGAGGACGTGCCGCTCGAACCGGAGTGCGCGGACACGATCACCACGTCCGCGCCCATGGAGCGCAGCTTGGGCACGTACTTCGCCGCCTGCTCCTCCAGGCCGGGGAAGGTCATCTTGCCCTGGACGTTCGCCTTGTCCCAGATGGCGATGCCCGGGTTCGTCAGCCCCAGCACGGCCACCTTCACGTCCCGCCCGTGCGGGGTGCGCAGCCGGTGCATGCTGTACGGGGCGAAGGCGGGGCGCAGCGTCTTCGCGTCGAGCGCGTTCGCGCCGAGGAGCGGGAAGTCGCACTGCTCCTCGAACTTGCGGAGCACCGGGATGCCGTAGTTGAACTCGTGGTTCCCGAGCGCCGCCGCGTCGTAGCCGATCGCGTTCATCGCCTGCGCCATCGGGTGCACCGGCCCGCGGCGCGCGGTGATCGGGTCCACCTTCGCGTAGTAGTAGGACAGCTGCGTGCCCTGGATGGTGTCGCCGGCGTCGATCATCAGGGTGTTGCGGCGCCCCTTCTGCGCGCGCACCTGGTTCACGAGCGTCGAGATCTTCGCGAGGCCGACGTCGTTGTGCGCCTTGTCGTCGAACTCCTTGTCGGTGAAGTAGTCCCAGTTGAAAACGTTTCCGTGCAGGTCGGTCGTGCCCATCACCGTGAACGAGTACGTGTGCTGCCCGTGCTGCGCGGACGCCTCGGCCGCGGCGGCCGGAGTGCCGGCGGCCCCCGTCAGCGCGACGGCCGCACCCGTCGCGGCCGAAGTGCCCAGAAACTTCCTACGGTCGAACGCCATGCCATCTCCCCTTATCGGCGTGAACAACGCGCGTAGATTCTGACCGATGGGTCCGAGGCGCAACACCCCCGCCCGGTGCCGATGTCTTGACGCGGCACCGTCATGAGCCTTCAATCAAGCATTGAACTAAGGCAGTTGAGGTGAGTCCCCCCACGTGAATTGATGTGATGGCATGGTCATGCGCACCACCTGGCGCCGCCGCACCACGCTCGGCGCCCTCGCCCTGCTCTGCTGGAGCGGCCTCGCCGCCCCGCCCACCGGCGCCGCGGAACCCCCCACCACCGCAGTCGCGGCCGCCGCCGCGGCCACGTTCTCCGACGAATTCGACGGGCCGGCCGGAGCGGCCGCCGACCCCGGCAAATGGCAGACCGAGACCGGCGACAACGTCAGCAACCACGAACGGCAGTACTACACGGCGGGCAACCGCAACGCCGCCCTCGACGGCCAGGGCCACCTCGTGATCACCGCCCGACGCGAGAACCCCGGCAACTACGACTGCTGGTACGGGCGGTGCGAGTACACCTCCGCCCGGCTCAACACCTCCGGCCGCTTCACCCAGGCGTACGGCCACGTCGAAGCCAGGCTCAAGGTCCCGCGCGGCCAGGGGATGTGGCCCGCGTTCTGGATGCTCGGCAACGACATCGGCCAGGTCGGCTGGCCCGACTCCGGCGAGATCGACGTCATGGAGAACGTCGGATTCGAACCCTCCACCATCCACGGAACGATCCACGGCCCCGGATACTCCGGCTCCGGCGGCATCGGCGCCGCCCACACCCTCCCCGGCGGCCAGGCCTTCGCCGACGCCTTCCACACCTTCGCCGTCGACTGGGCCCCCGACTCCATCAGCTGGTCCGTCGACGGCGCCGTCTACCAGCGCCGCACCCCCGCCGACCTCGGCGGCCGCACCTGGGCCTTCAACAAGCCGTTCTTCCTCATCCTCAACCTCGCCGTCGGCGGTTACTGGCCCGGCGACCCCGACGGCGGCACCGCCTTCCCCCAGCAGCTCGTCGTCGACCACGTACGGGTCACCACCTCCGACACCGGCACCGGCCGCACCGGCCCGATCACCGGCCTCGCCGGCAAATGCGTCGACGTCGCCGGCGGCAACACCGCCAACGGCACCCCCGTGCAGCTGTACGACTGCAACGGCACCCCCGCCCAGCAATGGACCCTCGCCGCCGACGGAACCCTGCGGGCCCTCGGCAAATGCCTCGACGTGACCAGCGGCGGCACCGCCGCCGGCACCCCCGTACAGCTCTACGACTGCAACGGCACCCCCGCACAACGCTGGGCCCTGCCCGCCGCCCGCGACATCGTCAACCCGCAGGCCGACAAGTGCCTCGACGTCACAGGCAACAACCCGGCGAACGCGACCCGCCTGCAGATCCGCACCTGCGGCGGCACCCCCAACCAGAAGTGGAACCTGCCGGACTAGGAGGCGCCTTCCGGAGCACGCCGGGCCCCGCTGCGCGGCGGCGCGGGCCCGGCAGCGCCCGCTAGGCCCCGGCCGCCCGCCCGATCAGGCCGGCGACCTCATCGGGCCGGGACGCGTACACCGAATGGCTCGCCGGGACCTCCACCACCGTCGCCCCGATCCGCTCCGCCATCGCCCGCTGCGCCGGCGGCGGGATCATCCGGTCCTGCGTCGACACCAGGTACCAGCTCGGCTTCGAACGCCACGCCGGCTCCGCGACCGCCCCCGTGAGCGCCTCCATGCCCCACGGCAGCTGCGCATCCGCCATGAACGCGGCCTGCTCGGGCGGCAGATCACCCGCGAACGCCTCCGCGAACCGCTCACGGTCCAGGACCAGGAAACCGTCCCGCGGCGGCAGGATCGGCGGCACCGGCGCACCCGGCGGCGGATCGGCGATCAGCGAGTTCACCGACTCGCCCTTGTCCGGCGCGAAAGCCGCGACATAGACCAGACGCGCCACCGCCTCGTGCCGGCCCGCCTCACTGATGATCACACCCCCGTACGAGTGGCCGACCAGGACCACCGGACCGTCCTGCGCGTCGATCACCTGCCGCGTGGCCGCGACATCACCCTCCAGGTCCAGCGTCGGGTGCTGGACCACGCTCACCCGATAACCCTCGCCCACCAGACGGTCGTACACCGCCTGCCAGCCCGAACCGTCCACGAACGCACCGTGGACGAGCACGACGTTGCGGATCGGCGCATCTGCGCTCATCACCTTCACCTACACCTTTGTGTGGGACGGCCGTTGTCTCGAAGCGAGCCGAGGCTAGCCGCGCACCGCTTTCGGCCGCTTCTGTCAAATGACGTAGGGAGACGCAGAAACGGCATAAAGTGACAGGGCTTCGGGGGAGAGGCGCAGGGGGACACATGTTGACCGGACGTGCAGACGACCTCGAACTGATCCGCGAATTCGTCGACCGGGCCAGGCTCTCCGGGGGAGCCCTCCTGCTGTCGGGAGACGCCGGAGTCGGGAAGACGGAACTCCTCGACGCGGCCGCCGTGCACGCCCACGCCGCGAACACACGCGTCGCCCGAGCCGCCGGCGTCGAGTTCGAAAGCGCCGTCGGCTACGCCGGCCTCCACCAGACCCTCCACCCGCTCCTGGACGGACTCCACGCCCTCCACACCCCCTACCGCAGCGCCCTCAGCGTGGCCCTCGGCCTGGAGCACGGCGCACCACCCCACCACCTGATGGTGTCCAACGCCGTCTCAGCCCTCCTCGCCCAGGCAGGAACACGGCGCCCCCTGCTCCTCATCGTCGACGACCTGCCCCGGCTCGACCGCGCCAGCGCCCTCGTCATGGGCCTCGTCGCCCGCCGCCTGCGCGCCGGCACCGGTGCGGACGCCGACTCCGGCGGTGCCGCCGGCCCGGGCACCGGCACCGGCCGCGTCGGCTTCCTCGGCGCCTACCGGTCCGACGAAGGCGGCTTCTTCGACGGCGGCGGCATCACCACCCACCACCTGCGCCCCCTCGACCCCGCCGCCGCCGAAGAACTGGTCAAAGACCGCTTCCCCACCCTCACACCCCGGGTCCGCACCCGCCTCCTCTCCGAAGCCCAAGGCAACCCCCTGGCACTCCTGGAGCTGCCCATCGCCCTCACCGGCACCAGGCGCACCACCACCGCCATCCCCGAAGTCCTCCCGCTCGGCCGCCGCCTCCAGACCCTCTTCGCGGCCCGCATCGAGGCCCTGCCGCCCACCACCCGGCTCCTGCTCCTGTGCGCCGTACTCGACGGCACCGGAGACCTCCACACCCTCCAAGCCGCCGCCACTCACATCGGGGCCGGACCCGCAGGCATCGAAGAGCTCGCCCACGCCGAACGCGCAGGACTCGTCCACGTCGACGACACCACCGGCCGCCTCACCTTCCGCCACCCCCTCACCCGATCCGCCGTCGTCGAACTCTCCACCAGCGACCAACGCCGCCGCACCCACCGCGCACTCGCCGACCACACCGCCGACCGGCCCGAACGCCACGCCTGGCACCTCGCCCAAGCCACCGTCGAACCCGACGAACACGTCGCCACCCTCCTCGAACAGACCGCCCACGCCGTCCTGCGACGCGGAGACGCCGACGGAGCCATCGCCGCCCTCCTGCGCGCCGCCGACCTCAGCCGCGGCCGACAACGCAGCCGCCGCATCTCCGAAGCCGCCTACCTCGGCGCCGACCTCACCGGCGACCTGCGCGACGTACCCAGACTCCTCGAAGACGCCCGCCGAGCCGACGGCGGCCGCGCCGGACCCCTCGCCGCGGCCGTCGCCGCCGCACACCACCTGCTCCTCAGCGGCGAAGGCGACCTCGACACCGCACACCGCCTCCTCACCGGCGCCATCGACATGCAGCACCAGCCCTACGACGCCACCGACACCACCATGATCGACGCGCTCCACACCCTCGCCTGGGTCTGCCACGGCGCCCAACGCCCCGAACTGTGGAAACCCCTCGACCGGGCCACCGCCCTCCTCACCCCACACATCCCCGACCGCCTCGCCCTCACCCTCGCCACCATCGCCGACCCCGCCCGCACCGCACCGGCCGCACTCGCCCTCCTCGACGAGACCATCGCCACCCTCGACCGGGAAACCGACCCCGTCCACATCATCCGCACCGCCATGGCCGCCATGTACGCAGACCGCCTCGCCGACTGCCGCACCGCATTACGACGCGTCCTGCGCGACGGACGCGACACCAGCGCCATCACCCTCGAACTCCAAGGCCTCGTCTTCCTCAGCCGCGACTGCTTCGCCGCCGGCGACTGGGACCAGCTCGACGAACACACCGAGCAAGGACGACGCCTCAGCGCCACCCACAACTACCAGCTGCTCACCACGGACTACACCTACCAGCGCGCCCTCGTCGCCGCCGCCCGCGGGGACACCGCCGCAACCCGGGCCCTCACCGACGAGATGACCCTGTGGGCCGCACCCCGCCGCGTCGGCTTCGCCCTCTCCGGCGCCTCCCACGCCAAAACCCTCGCCGCACTCGGCCAAGGCCGCTACGAGGAGGCCTACCGGCACGCCAGCGCGGTCAGCCCCGCCGGCGAACTCGCCCCCCACGTCCCCACCGCCCTCTTCCTCGTCATGGACCTCGTCGAAGCCGCCGTCAGAACCGGACGTCACGGCGAAGCCGCAGCCCACGCCACCGCCGCACACGAGGCGGGCATCGCCGCCATCTCGCCCCGACTCCGCATGATCGTCGAAGCGTCGGCCGCGCTCACCACCCCCGAACCACACGCCCGCGAACACTTCCGGAGAGCGCTCTCCACCCCCACCGCCGACCGCTGGCCCTTCGACCACGCCCGCGTCCGCCTCGCCTACGGAGAACACCTGCGACGCACACGAGCCACCACCGAAGCCCGCACCCACCTCACCGACGCACTCGACACCTTCCAACGCCTCGGCGCCCGACCCTGGGCCGCCCGCGCCGCAACCGAACTCCGGGCCACAGGAGAACCCGCCGCCCACACCCACAACGCCGGAACCGCCTCCCTCACCCCACAACAACGCGAAATCGCCCACCTCGCCGCCGCAGGCCTCACCAACAAACAAATCGGCGAACGCCTCCACCTCTCCCCGCGCACCGTCTCCACCCACCTCCACCAGCTCTTCCCCAAACTCGGCATCACCTCCCGAGCCGCCCTCCGCGACGCGCTGGCAACACCCACGCACCACACCCCCGACGACAATGCGACAGTGAAACCATGACCCAGGACCCCGCACCCCAGCCCTACGGAACCCCCGAAGTACCCCGCGTCGCCGTACGCGGCGAAGCCCGCCTCGAAGTCGACCCCGAAATCGCCCGCATCGGCATCACCGTCACCGCCCGGGGCACCGACCGGCGCACCGCACTCGAAGACCTCACCCGCCGCAACAACACCGTCCTCGACCTCGTCAAGAGCTACGGCGACGCCGTCGAAAAACTCGAAACCGGCGCCTTCTCCATCAACCCCGAACTCACCCGCCACGGCCGCGCCGAACGCATCCGCGCCTACCACGGCCGCGTCCACATCACCGCAGAACTCAGCGACTTCACCGCCCTCGGCGAACTCACCACCCGCCTCGCCGACCTCGAACTCACCAGCGTCGACGGCCCCTGGTGGGCCCTGCGCCCCACCTCACCCGCCCACGGCGAAGCCCGCCGCCAAGCCGTGCTCGAAGCCGTCCAACGGGCCCGCGAATACGCCGGCGCCCTCGGCGCCCAACTCGCCGCCCTCGTCGAACTCGCCGACCTGGGCGCCGAAAACGCCCCCGCCTACCCGCCCGCCCCCGGAGGCGGCATGCGCACCATGGCCTTCAGCGCCTCCGAGGAAACCGCCCCGCCCCTCGACCTCGAACCCCAGCGCCAAACCGTGTACGCCCAGGTGAACGCCCGATTCACCATGACCCCGCCCCAACTGTGAACACCCCCGCCCCGACCCCCGCGAGCCCCGGCGACTGGACCCTGGAACTCCTGCGCGCCGACCACGCCCCGGCCCTCCTCGACTTCGAACGCCGCAACCGGGCCTACTTCGCCCGCACCGTCCCCGACCGCGGCGACGCCTACTTCGCCCGGTTCGCAGACCGCCACCGCGCCCTGCTCGCCGAACAGGACACCGGTCTGTGCCGCTTCCACGTCCTCATCACCCGCGAGGGCGACCTGGCCGGCCGCGTCAACCTCCTGGACATCGAGGACGGCAGCGCCGAACTCGGCTACCGCATCGGCGAAGACGCCGCCGGCCGCGGCCTGGCCACCGCCGCCGTCGCCGAGATCTGCCGCGTCGCGCAGACCACGTACGGGCTCACCCGGCTCATCGCCGTCACCACCCTGGACAACCCGGGCTCCATGGCCGTGCTCCGGCGCAACGGATTCACCCAGGTCGAGCCCCTGACCGTCGACGGCCGGCCCGGCATCCGCCACGAGCGCCCACTGACCCCCGCGAACTGATCGAAAAACGCGCACCGGCAAGCCCCCGGGGGTGCTCATCAGAGCACCCCCATGCACATTCAACAATTGTCAACAAGCTTTCGCCCAAAGGTTGTTGAGTGGACACCCGGAACCAATTTCCTACTGCCTGGTAGGGGCATACGCTCGCCCCATGCGCCGAGCAAAAATCGTATGTACCCTGGGCCCCGCCACCGACTCATACGACCAGATCAAAGCCCTGGTCGAAGCCGGAATGGACATCGCCCGCCTCAACCTCAGCCACGGCACCTACGCCGAACACGAGGAGCGCTACCAGCGCGTACGCAAAGCCTCCGACGAAACCGGCCGCAGCGTCGGCGTCCTCGCAGACCTTCAAGGCCCGAAGATCCGCCTCGGCCGATTCGCCGAAGGCCCCGTACTCCTTGAACGCGGCGACGAATTCACCATCACCGTCGAAGACCTCGAAGGCGACCGCCACACCTGCGGAACCACCTACAAGGGCCTCGCCACAGACGTCACCACCGGCGAACGCATCCTCGTCGACGACGGCCGCGTCACCCTCGAAGTCACCGCAGTCGACGGCCCCCGCGTCCAGACCCTCGTCATCGAAGGCGGCATGGTCTCCGACCACAAGGGACTCAACCTCCCCGGCGTCGCCGTCTCCGTCCCCGCCCTCTCCGAAAAGGACATCGACGACCTCCGCTGGGCCCTGCGCACCGGCGCCGACGTCATCGCCCTGTCCTTCGTCCGCAGCGGCCGCGACATCGAAGACGTCCACCGCATCATGGACGAGGAAGGCCGCCGCCTCCCCGTCATCGCGAAGATCGAAAAGCCCCAGGCCGTCGAAAACATCGACGACATCGTCGCCGCCTTCGACGGCATCATGGTCGCCCGCGGCGACCTCGGCGTCGAAATGCCCCTCGAACAAGTCCCGATCGTCCAGAAGCGCGCCGTCAAACTGGCCAAGCGCAACGCCAAGCCCGTCATCGTCGCCACCCAAATGCTCGACTCGATGATCGACAACTCCCGGCCCACGCGCGCCGAAGCCTCCGACGTGGCCAACGCCATCATCGACGGCACCGACGCCGTCATGCTGTCCGGCGAGACCAGCGTAGGCAAATACCCCGTCGAGACCGTGAAGACGATGTCCCGCATCGTCGAAGCCGCCGAAGAGGACATCCTCGCCAAGGGCCTCCCCCCGCTCACCGAACGCAGCAAGCCCCGCACCCAGGGCGGAGCCGTCGCCCGCGCGGCCGCCGAAATGGGCGACTTCCTCGGCGCCAAGTTCCTCGTCGCCTTCACCCAGAGCGGCGACACCGTCCGCCGCCTCTCCCGCTACCGCTCGCCCATCCCCCTCCTCGCCTTCACCCCCGACCCGGCGACCCGATCCCAGCTCAACCTGACCTGGGGCGTCGAAACGTTCCTGGGCCCCCACGTCGACTCCACCGATGCGATGGTCGCCCAGGTCGAGGAAGAACTCCTGCGCATCGGCCGCTGCGTACGCGGCGACGTCGTCGTCATCACCGCCGGCTCGCCCCCCGGAGTCACCGGCTCCACCAACCTGGTCCGCGTCCACCACATCGGAGACCCGGTCCGCTGACCGCAGGCAGTCCCCCCGCGTCGGGCCCCGTCCCGCCCGACGCGGCCACGGCCGCACGCCGGCCGCCTAGTACTTCGGCCCGATGTGGGCGTCCATGAGCGCGACGGAGCCCTTGCGGGCGACGGAGACGTTGAAGGGATCGCTGCCACGGGCCAGGACCGTCCACTCGACGCCGAGCGCGGTCAGCGTGTCGGTGCACAGCTTCCGGATGTCGTCGGACTTGTTGGTGAAGAAGTACCGCGCGGACCGTGCTGCGGGAACATGCAGGTCCAGTGACGTCCGTAGCTGGTGACGGCGACGCAGCCCTGCTTCTGCAGCAGATAGACCTTGCCGCCGGGGCGGACGGCCTTGATCGCGGTGCGGCACAGCTCGATGAGTCCCGGCCGTGCATCGGCACAGGCGATACGGAGGTGGTGGCCTCCGCGGGGGTGCGGGCTGATGCAGCCGTCGCCGAGATGGAGGCCCAACAGGTACGCGTACGAGGCCCTGTCGGTGGGCGCCGTGCAGGGGAGGGAGCTGGCGAGCAGGCGAGGAAGGGGCTCCACGCGGGACTTCCAGGCCCGGATCGCGGCACGGGACATCCCGGTCTCCTTGCTCACCGAGTTCATGCTGCGCCCCTCGGCGAGCAGGTCCAGAGCGTGCATACGGGTAGCGGTGTCGTACATACGGTCGACGCTGGCGCGCACAATTCGCTCACGTGGCGCAATTCGCCGGACTTCGCTGAAACGAGTGAAGGTCACGCGATAATCGCGTGACCTTGGAAAAGAAGGAAAAGTGCCCCGGGTCGGACTCGAACCGACACTGAATGGGTTTTGAATCCATCGCCTGCTGCCAATTGGGCTACCGGGGCCCAGTGAATCGAAGGTTTCCTCCGACCCGCTGCGAGTCCACCTTACCGCAGCTAGGTAGGCTCGGGGGAGCTTGTATGCCCCGCAACGAGGAGCCATCCGTGACCGCCGAGCACGAGTCGACGCCCACGCCCGACGCCGACCAGTCGCACGTTCCGCCGCTGACGACGCGCGTCGTCATCGCCGAGGACGAGGCGCTCATCCGTCTCGACCTCAAGGAGATGCTCGAAGAAGAGGGCTACTCCGTCGTCGGTGAGGCCGGGGACGGGCAGACGGCCGTCGAGCTGGCCCGCGAGCACCGGCCTGACCTGGTCATCCTGGACGTGAAGATGCCCGTCCTGGACGGGATCTCCGCGGCCGAGAAGATTGCGGAGGAGTCCATCGCCCCCGTCCTGATGCTCACCGCGTTCTCGCAGCGCGACCTCGTCGAGCGGGCGCGGGACGCCGGGGCCATGGCGTACCTCGTGAAGCCGTTCAGCAAGAGCGACGTCGTGCCGGCCATCGAGATGGCGGTGTCGCGGTTCGCGGAGCTGAAGGCGCTGGAGAAGGAGGTCGCGGACCTCTCGCTGCGGCTGGAGACGCGCAAGCTCGTGGACCGGGCCAAGAGCATCCTGCAGACGCAGTACGGGCTGACCGAGCCGGCCGCGTTCCGGTGGATCCAGAAGACGTCCATGGACCGCCGCATGTCGATGCAGCAGGTCGCCGAGGCGGTCATCGAGGACGCCGAGGAGAAGAAGAACGCCGCGAAGTAGTTCGTTTCCGCGAATGCGTGAGGCCCGCCACCGTTTCCGGTGGCGGGCCTCACGTGTGTGCGGGGGAGCTCAGTCCTCGCCGAGGTACGCCTTGCGGACGTCCTCGTTGTGCAGGAGCTCCTGGCCGGAGCCGCTGAGCACGATCTTGCCGATCTCCATCACGTGGGCCTGGTCGGCCAGCGAGAGGGCGGCCTGGGCGTTCTGCTCGACGAGCAGGATGGTGGTCCCGGTGGCCTTGAGTTCGGCGATGGTCGCCATGATCTTCTGCATCATGAGGGGGGAGAGACCCATGGAGGGCTCGTCCAGCATGAGCAGCTTGGGGCGGGACATGAGGGCCCGGCCCATGGCGAGCATCTGCTGCTCGCCGCCCGAGAGGGTGCCGGCGGCCTGCTTTCGGCGTTCGCCCAGGATGGGGAACATCTCGTAGGCGCGCTCGACGTCCTTTTCGATGCCCTCCTTGTCGGTGCGCAGGAAGGCGCCGAGCTGGAGGTTTTCGGCGATCGTCAGCCGGGGGAAGATGTGGCGTCCCTCGGGGGAGTGGGCGAGGCCCAGGGAGACGATCTTGTGGGCGGGGACCTGTGCGAGCGGCTTGCCGTCGAAGGTGACGGTGCCGCCGACGGGCTTGAGGAGGCCGGAGAGGGTGCGCAGGGTGGTGGTCTTGCCGGCGCCGTTGGTGCCGACGAGGCAGACGATCTCGCCTTCGTTGACCTCGAAGGAGATGCCCTTGACGGCTTCGATCTTGCCGTAGGCGACCTTGAGGTCCTTGACCTCTAGCAGTGCGGTCACTTGGCCTCTCCGTCCGTGCTGGTGGTGCTGTCCGAGTCGGCGGCCGGTTCGGCGGCCGGTTCGGCGTCCGCTGCCGGCTCGGTGTCCGCTGCCGGTTCGGCGTCCGTGTCCGGCTCGGTGGCCGGTGCCGCGTCGGTCTCGGCCGCCGCCGGTGCCTCGGTCTCGGTCGCGGCTTCCGTCTCGGTCTCCGCCTCGGCTTCGGCCGCCGCGTTCTGCTCGGCGGCTTCGACGGCGGCGTCCTCGGCCGCGCCCGGGTCGCCCTCGAAGGGCTCTCCGAGGTAGGCGGCGATGACGCGCTCGTCGCCCTGGACCTCGGCCGCGGTGCCCTCGATGAGCTTTTCGCCCTGGACGAGGCAGGCGACGCGGTCGCAGAGGTTGAAGATGAAGCGCATGTCGTGCTCGATGACGAGTACGGCGATGCCCATGTCCCGGATGGCGAAGATGAGTTCTTCGGCCGCGCGGGTCTCCTGCGGGTTCATGCCGGCGGTGGGCTCGTCCAGGAGGATGAGGCCGGGGTCGCTGGCGAGGGCGCGGGCGATCTCCAGCTTGCGCTGCTCGCCGTAGGGGAGGTTCTTGGCGAGGTGCTGGGCCTTCTTCTCCAGGCCGATGAACTCCAGGAGCTCCATCGCCCGTGCCTCGCTGGCGGCTTCGGCCTTCTTGAAGCCGGGGCCGCGCAGGAGGGCGGACCAGAGGCCTTCCTTGGTGCGGGTGTGGCGTCCGACGAGGACGTTCTCCAGCACGGTCATGTTGTGGAAGAGCCGGATGTTCTGGAAGGTGCGGGCGATGCCGGCGCTGGTGACCAGGTGGGGCTTGGGCGGCAGGACCGTGCCCTTGTAGCTGACGGTGCCCTCGGTGGGGACGTACAGCCCGGTGAGGCAGTTGAAGAAGGTGGTCTTGCCGGCGCCGTTGGGGCCGATGAGGCCGACGATCTCGCCCGCGTTGACCTTGAGGTCGACGCCCTTGACGGCGGTGAGGCCGCCGAAGCGCATGGTGACGCCGCTGGCTTCGAGGACGGTGGTGGTCGTCGCCGTGGTGGTGTCTGTGGTGGTGGTCATGGTGTTCACGCACCCGCCTTGGCGGTGGCCAGGTCCGCGGGGGCAGCCTGGTCAGTCGTCTCTTCGTCGTGGTATTCGAGCTGCGCGCGCTTGTTGGCGATGAGGCCTTCGGGGCGGAAGCGCATGAGCAGGATGAGGGCGATGCCGAACGCGAGGAGCTGGTAGTCCTGGAGGAAGGCCAGCTTCGCGGGGATCAGGAAGAGCAGTGCGGCGCCGAGGATGGGGCCGCGGATGGTGCCCATGCCGCCGAGGATGACGGCGGCGAGGAGGAACGCGGAGTTCGGCGGGACGGGCCCGGCGAAGACGTAGTTCTCGGGGACGACCGTGCTGTTGACGTGTGCCTGGACGGTGCCGGCGAGGCCGGCGAGGGTGGCGCCGAGGGCGAAGGCGATGAGCTTGACCTTGAAGCCGTTGATGCCCATGGCTTCGGCGGCGGTCTCGTCCTCGCGGATGGCGACCCAGGCGCGGCCGATGCGGCTGTTGCCGGCGCGGGCGAAGACCAGGATGACGAGCGCCATCACGAGCAGCATCAGGAAGTAGTAGTTGGCGTAGGCGCCGAGGACGATGCCGCCGACGTTGTGCGACTCCCCGAAGTTCCACCCGAAGAGTTCGAGGTGGGGGATGTTGGGGATGCCGTTGGGGCCGTTGGTGATGTCGGGGCCGGAGGTGCCGTCGAGGTTGCCCATGGCGATGCGGAAGATTTCTCCGAAGCCGAGGGTGACGATGGCGAGGTAGTCGCCGCGCAGGCGCAGGGTCGGGGCTCCGATGACCACGCCGAAGATGAGCGAGGCGAGGGCGCCGACGATGACCGCTGCCCAGAAGGGGAGCTGGAAGCCGAAGGCGGAGGCGGTGCTTCCGGAGACCAGGGCCGCGGCGTAGGCGCCGACGCCGAGGAAGGCGACGTAACCGAGGTCGAGGAGGCCAGCGAGGCCGACGACGACGTTGAGGCCGAGGGCGACGGTCGCGAAGATCAGGATGTTCACCGCGATGAGCGTGTACGTGTCGCCGCTCTGCTGGATGAACGGGAAGGTGATCGCGGCGGCCGCGGTACCGATGAGGGTGACCTGGCGGTTCTTCGCGGTGATGGCGCTGAACCGGTCGAGGAGACCGGACTTGAGCAGGGCGAGCGCCGCGGCGCCAACCGTGATCATGTACGCGACGAAGAGCTGCGGTTCCTTGTCGTCGGTGTCGATGCCGTAGGTGACGACGTAGAGACCGAGGGCGAAGACGCCGATGATGACGAGGATCTCGGCCCAGGAGGGCAGCTTCTTGGCGGGGGCCGCCTTGTGGCTGTCGTCGCCGAGCTTGAGCGAGAGCAGGGCCGGGATGAGCGAGCCGACGAAGGCGGCGTAGGCGCCGGGTTCGAGGTTGATGACGCCACCGAGCACGACGGTGATGGCGACGACCGTGAATCCGGTGGCCAGGAAGTTGCCGAAGGCCAGGAACTGGATGGCCTTGCGGGAGCCCGTGGGGGCGAGCCAGCCGAGGCCCTTCACTCCGAGCGCGGAGAGCGCGTAGAGGAGGGTGAGGACGGCTCCGGCGAGGCTGACGAACTGGATGGGGGCCGGGCTGCCGTAGTAGGTGAGGTCACCGGGGAACTCGGCGGTCCAGGTCCAGGAGAGGAAGGCGCTGACGACGGTCAGCAGGCTTCCGCCGATGATCCCGTAGAGGAGCGCGGTGCGGGAGAGGCCGGCGCTGACGCTGGCTTCGCCTTCGAGCGGGAGGGTTGCTTCGTTGGTCATGGTTCTCACGCCCGATCCGCGACGCGCTCACCGAGCAGGCCTTGTGGCCGCACGAGGAGGACGACGATGAGGAGTACGAACGCCCAGACGTTGGACCAGGCTCCACCGCCGAGCTGCGACATGCCGGGGATGTCTTCGATGTAGGCGATCGACAGGGCTTCGGCGAGGCCGAGGACGACGCCGCCGACCATGGCTCCGTAGATGTTGCCGATGCCGCCGAGGACGGCTGCGGTGAAGGCCTTGAGGCCGAGGATGAAGCCCATCTCGAAGTTGATCTGGCCCTTGTCGAGGCCGTAGGCGACGGCGGCGACGGCGGCGAACGCGGCACCGATGGCGAAGGCCATGACGATGATGCGGTCGGTGTTGATGCCCATGAGCTTCGCGGTGTCGGGGTCCTGCGCGGTGGCCTGCATGGCGCGGCCGCTGCGGCTCTTCTGGACGAAGATGCCGAGGGCGAGCATGCAGAGCGGGGCGAGGATGAGGACGAAGAGGTCCGCGCGCTGGATGGCCAGGCTGTCGGTGATCTTGAAGGCTTCGCCCTTGAACTCGGGGAAGCTGACGGCCTTCTTGGCGTCCGGGTAGAACTGCCAGACGAGCTGCTGGAGCGCGATCGAGAGGCCGATTGCGGTGATGAGGGGGGCGAGCCGGGGAGCGCTGCGCAGGGGACGGTACGCGAAGCGTTCGGCTGCGGTGGCTACGGCGACGGAGGCGAGTGCGCCTCCGACGATCATGACGGGGATCGCGATCAGCAGGGAGGTGCCGGTCGGGAGGGCGGCGTAGGCGGTGAGCGCGCCGAAGCCGCCGATCATGAAGATCTCGCCGTGGGCGAAGTTGATGAGCTGGACGATGCCGTAGACCATGGTGTACCCGATGGCTATGAGGCCATAAAGGGCACCGAGGGCAAGGCCGTTGGCCAGCTGTTGCGGCAGTTCGTGCACCGCAGGGCCTCCGATGAGCGTGTCGGATAAGACTCCGCGCGAGGGCGCTGTTGCGCCCTCGCGCGGTGGGTTTGGTTCAGGTGAGGCTGGTGTTGCGGGGTCCTACGGGATTACTGGTTGAACGTGTCGCTCTTGACGTCGACCCACTTGCCGCCCTCGACCTTGTAGACCGTGAGCTGCTTGTTGGTGGTGTCGCCGTACTCGTCGAAGGCGACCTTGCCGGTCACGCCCTCGAAGGACACCTTGCCGAGGGCCTCGACGACCTTGGCGCGGGCGTCGGTGGGGAGCTTGCCGTTGTTGGCGGCGACGACGGCCTTGACGGCCTGGACGACGGACCAGCCGGCGTCGTAGGAGTAGCCGCCGTAGGCCGCGTACGGGTCCTTGTAGCCACCGGCCTGGTAGTCGGCGATGAAGGTCTTGGCGGTGGGCAGCTTCTCGACCGGGTAGCCGATCGAGGTGGAGAGGTCGCCCTCGTTGGCCTCGCCGGAGGCGGTGATGAAGGCGGGGTCCTGGATGCCGTCGCCGCCCATGAGCGGGATGTTGGCTCCGGCCTTCTTGATCTGGTCGGCGAGGAGGCCGCCCTCGGGGTACTGGCCGCCGAAGTAGACGGAGTCGGCGCCGGAGGCCTTGACCTTGTCGGCGGTGGAGGAGAAGTCGGTCTCCTTCACGGTGACGTGGTCGGTGCCGACGACCTCGCCGCCGAGCTTCTTGAACTCGTCGGAGAAGATCGCGGCGAGGCCGGCGCCGTAGGTCTGCTTGTCGTCGACGACGAAGACCTTCTTCTTGCCGGCGTCCTTGAAGAGGTACTGGGCGGCGAACTTGCCCTGGACCACGTCGGTGGCGGCGGTGCGGAAGTAGGTCTTGAAGGGGCGCTTGAACTCGCCCTTGCCCCAGTTGTCGCCCTGGCTGAGCGCGGGGTTGGTGTTGGCGGGGGAGACCTGCGCGAGGTTGGCGGAGGCGAAGACGCCCTGCATCTGCTGCGCGACGCCGGAGTTCAGCGGGCCGACGACGCCGACGACGTCCTTGTTGCCGACGAGCTTGGTGGCGTTGGCCTGGCCGGAGGCGGGGACCGCCTGGTCGTCGAGGGCTTCGACCTTGAACTCGATCCCGGGGACCTCGTTGTTCTTGTTGGCCGTCTTGGCCGCGAGGTCGACCGAGTTCTTGATGCCCTGGCCGAGCGCGGAGAGCGAGCCGGTGAGGGGGGCGTCCACGCCGATGACGACGACGGTCTTGGAGCCGTCGGCCTTGTCCCCGCCCTTCGCCTCGTCGCGCGAACCGCAAGCGGTGAGGGTCAGTGCTCCCGTGGTGATCACGGTGGTGAGGACGAGCAAAGAACGGTGTCGCACGATTCTTCCTTTCCCTGGCGCGGCCCCCTCATATGAGGTGCCGTTGGGTCGCCGGGCCGCACTGGGATGTCCACGGCCGTGCTGGGTTGCGCCCTGCGGCGCGGTGACTGGCCGTGACTCTAGGCCGAGGTGGCGAGTGCGGGGAGCAGGGAAAGGATGATGTGACTGTCTTGTTATGCCGAGGCCAAGAATGTGTGGCCGGAGTGCGGACAACTCGGACGTTTGGCTACTTCGGGGAATGTCCGCATGGTGAGAATTCCCTGTTCCCCTAAGGGGCTTGAGGGGTTCATGCTCCTGTCATTGATCAAAAGGGGCCGATTGTCGCTGGCTGTGTCCGAAAGAATCCGGCGGGTGGCATTCCGCCGGGGAAAAACGGGATTCTGTGGGGCGCTGGCATTACTGAGGGTAATTTCTTCCCTTGATCCACTTCGGGCGGATCGATCTTGATCCAGGGCGCGGAGGGCTTCCGACCTGCGGATCGGGCCCGCGTCGCCGGGCGACCGGAAGTCGGACAGCGCACGCGGGATTCCGGTCACCCGGCCGGGCTCGGGGGTCGCCAGTTCTCGGAGCTCCAGGTTGCCCCGTTCTGTTCGGCGCAGCGCTGCGCCACGAACCGGTCGACGAGCCCAAGTGCCTTGTCCAGACCGCCAGTTCGCTCCTCGGCGCGGCCCGCGGCCACGGCTTCCTCGTGGATCTTGTACTGGTCGTTGGACATGCCCTTCTGCTCCCAGTCGAGGCCGGCCCACTTGCCGCCCTTGAGGGCCTCTTCCGCCCAGTAGGACACCAGACTTGTGCAGATCTGTGCGGGCGAGGAGGGGCTGGAAACGGGCGTTGGCGTGGTCCGCGGGGCGGGTGGGGCGGATGTGGAGCATCCGGACAGGGCGAGTGCCGTCAGGAGTGCGGCTCCACCGCAGCGGGCCGCGATGCGTGGCTGGGTCCCCATGAAGGGAAGGTAGGCCGTCACCTTCGGTGACACAACAGTCGTCACGGGCCCGGGCGCGGACTGGCGGATTCCGGGCGGTTGCCGGGCCCGTACGGGCCGCGGCCCGGCGCGTACGGGCCCGGCGGCCGGTTCCGTACGCGCCGCAGGCCCGGGTCCGGCCCCGTGGGAGGGGCGGGATCCGGGCCTGCGGGCTCGGCCTGCGGGCTGGACCGTCGGGCGGGTCGGGCTCCGACGGGCGGGCGGGCAGGCGGGCGGGTCAGGCTCCGGCGGAGGCCGGGTCCGCGTCGCGCAGCAGGCAGGTCAGGCGGGCGGTGCACACGCGCCGGTCCTGCTCGTCGCTGATGACGATCTCGTACGTGGCGGTGGAGCGGCCGCGGTGCACGGGGCTCGCGACGCCGGTGACCAGGCCGGACCGCACCCCGCGGTGGTGGGTGCAGTTCAGGTCCACGCCGACGGCGACCTTCTTGATGCCGCCGTGCATCATGGCGCCGACCGAGCCGAGGGTCTCGGCGAGCACCGCCGAGGCCCCGCCGTGCAGCAGCCCGTACGGCTGGGTGTTGCCCTCGACGGGCATGGTGGCGACGACCCGCTCGGCCGAGGCCTCCAGGATGCGGATGTCCATCCGCTCGCCGAGGTGGCCCGCCGAGAACAGCGAGGGCAGGTCGATGCCCAGGGCCGTGTACTCGTCGAGGACCTCCTGCGGGAACTTCACCGTGTGCTGCTGGCCCATGGGCAGGCTCCGTCCGTGTGTCAACGCTCGTTAACCGTCTTGTCCTGAGGTCGTTCTATCAGGCCGGTTCGAAGCGCACGACGACGGACTTGCTGGCGGGGGTGTTGCTGGTGTCCGCGGTGGAGTCGAGGGGGACCAGGACGTTGGTCTCGGGGTAGTAGGCGGCCGCGCAGCCGCGGGCGGTCGGATAGTGCACGACGCGGAAGCCGGGCGCGCGCCGCTCGACGCCGTCCTTCCACTCGCTGACCAGGTCCGTGTACGAGCCGTCCGCGAGCCCCAGCTCCGCCGCGTCCTCGGGGTTGACCATGACGACGCGGCGGCCGCCGGTGATCCCGCGGTAGCGGTCGTCGAGGCCGTAGATGGTGGTGTTGTACTGGTCGTGGCTGCGCAGGGTCTGCAGGAGCAGCCGGCCCGCGGGAACCCGGGGGTACTCGACGGGCGCGGCGGTGAAGTTGGCCTTGCCGGTCTTGGTGGGGAAGCGGCGCTCGTCGCGCGGGCCGTGCGGGAGGCGGAAGCCCTCCGGGCGGGCCGCGCGGGCGTTGAAGTCCTCGAAGCCGGGGACGACGCGCGAGATCCGGTCGCGGATGGCCGCGTAGTCCTTCTCGAACTCCTCCCACGGGGTCCGCGACGCCTCGCCGAGGACGGCGCGGGCCATGCGGGCGACGATCGCGGGCTCGGAGAGCAGGTGCGGGGAGGCGGGGGCGAGGTTGCCGCGGGAGGCGTGGACCATGCCCATGGAGTCCTCGACGGTGACGAACTGCTTGCCGGAGGCCTGGACGTCCTTGTCGGTGCGGCCGAGGGTGGGCAGGATCAGGGCGCGCCGTCCGGTGACCGCGTGGGAGCGGTTGAGCTTGGTGGAGACGTGGACGGTCAGGCGGGCGCGGCGGATCGCGGCCTCGGTGACGTGGGTGTCGGGGGTGGCTCCGACGAAGTTGCCGCCCATGGCGAAGAGGACCTTGGCCTTGCCGTCGCGCAGGGCCTCGATGGAGCGGACGACGTCGTAGCCGTGGCCGCGCGGCGAGGTGATCGCGAATTCGCGGTCGAGGGCGTCGAGGAAGGCGGGCGCGGGGCGCTCGAAGATCCCCATGGTGCGGTCGCCCTGGACGTTGGAGTGGCCTCGGACGGGGCAGACGCCGGCGCCGGGGCGGCCGATGTTGCCGCGCAGCAGGAGCAGGTTGACGACCTCGCGGATGGTGGCGACCGAGTGCTTGTGCTGGGTGAGGCCCATGGCCCAGCAGACGATGGTGCGCTGCGAGGCCAGGATCATGGCCAGCGCCTGCTCGATCTCGGGCCGGGTCAGGCCGGTGGCCGTGAGGGTCTCGGCCCAGTCGGCTTCCTCGGCGGCGGCCGCGAGCTCCTCGTAGCCGTGGGTGTGCTCGCGTACGAAGGCCTCGTCGGTGGCGCCTTCGGTCTCGATGACGAGCTTGTTGAGGAGGCGGAAGAGGGCCTGGTCGCCGCCGATGCGGATCTGCAGGAAGAGGTCGTTGAGGGCGGTGCCCTTGAGCATGCCGACCGGGGTCTGGGGGTTCTTGAACCGCTCCATGCCGGCCTCGGGCAGCGGGTTCACCGAGATGATCTTCGCGCCGGCGGACTTGGCCTGCTCCAGGGCGGAGAGCATGCGCGGGTGGTTGGTGCCCGGGTTCTGCCCGGCGACGATGATCAGGTCGGCCTGGTGGAGGTCTTCGAGGTTGACGCTGCCCTTGCCGATGCCGATCGTCTCGTTCAGTGCGGAGCCCGAGGACTCGTGGCACATGTTGGAGCAGTCCGGCAGGTTGTTGGTGCCGAACTCGCGGGCGAAGAGCTGGAAGAGGAACGCGGCCTCGTTGCTGGTGCGCCCCGAGGTGTAGAAGAGGGCCTCGTCGGGGGAGGCGAGGGCGCGCAGCTCCTCGGCGATGATCTCGAAGGCCCGTTCCCAGGGGACCGCCTCGTACCGGTCGGCGCCTTCCGGCAGGTACATCGGCTCGGTGATGCGGCCCTGCTGGCCCAGCCAGTAGCCGGAGCGGCCGGCGAGGTCGGCCAGGGGGTGCTCGGCGAAGAAGTCCGGGGTGACCCGGCGCAGCGTGGCCTCCTCGGCGACGGCCTTGGCGCCGTTCTCGCAGAACTCGGCCGTGTGCCGTTTGTCGCCCTCGGGCCAGGCGCAGCCCGGGCAGTCGAAGCCGTTCTTCTGGTTGACCTTGAGCAGGGTGCGCGCGGTGCGGGCGACGCCCATCTGCTGCTGCGCGATCCGCAGGGTGTGCCCGATGGCGGGCAGGCCGGCGGCGGCGTGCTTGGGGGGCGCGACCTGCGGCGCGTCCTGGACGGGATCACCTGCGGGCGGCTTGGTGGCCATGTCGCTCCCCTTTGAGCAGTCGAGCATCGCAGCGGCGGCCGCTGCGCGTATTCGCGTACACGTCCGATCCTGTCACGCCCGGCTGACATCGCCGACGCCGGAATTGTCAGCGGGGCCGCCTAGGATCGGGGGCGTGGCAGAGAACGCATCGAAGAAGACCGACCAGCCGACCGCAGCGGACCGCCCCCGCCTGATGCTCATGGACGGGCACTCCCTGGCGTACCGGGCGTTCTTCGCGCTGCCGGCGGAGAACTTCACGACGGCGACCGGACAGCCGACGAACGCCATCTACGGCTTCGCGTCGATGCTGGCGAACACGCTGCGCGACGAGGCGCCCACGCACTTCGCGGTGGCGTTCGACGTCTCGCGCAAGACGTGGCGCTCGACGGAGTTCCCCGAGTACAAGGCGAACCGCTCCAAGACCCCCGACGAGTTCAAGGGGCAGGTCGAGCTGATCGGCGAGCTCCTGGACGCGATGAAGGTGCCGCGGTTCGCGGTCGACGGCTTCGAGGCCGACGACGTGATCGCCACGCTGGCGACGCAGGCGGAGGCCCTCGGCTTCGAGGTCCTGATCGTCACCGGCGACAGGGACTCCTTCCAGCTCGTCTCCGAGCACACCACCGTGCTGTACCCGACCAAGGGCGTCTCCGAGCTGACCCGGTTCACCCCGGAGAAGGTCGAGGAGAAGTACGGGCTCACCCCGCAGCAGTACCCGGACTTCGCGGCGCTGCGCGGCGACCCGTCGGACAACCTGCCGGGCATCCCGGGCGTCGGCGAGAAGACGGCCGCCAAGTGGATCACCCAGTTCGGGTCGTTCGCGGAGCTCGTCGAGCGCGCCGAGGAGGTCAAGGGCAAGGCCGGGCAGAACTTCCGCGACCACCTGGAGGCGGTGAAGCTCAACCGGGTCCTGACCGAGATGGTCAAGGACGTCGAGCTGCCCAAGGCCGCGGGCGACCTGGAGCGCCTGCCGTACGACCGCTCGGCCGTCACCGGCGTGCTGGACGTACTGGAGATCCGCAACGCCTCGCTGCGCGAGCGGCTGCTCGCCGTGGACCCGGGCGCCGCCGAGGAGGAGGCCCCGGCTCCGGCCGCCGGCGTGGAGCTGGACGCGACCGTGATCGGCGCGGGCGAGCTGGCGCCGTGGCTGGCGGCCCACGCGGGCGGGCCGCTGGGCATCTCCACCGTGGACAGCTGGGCGCTGGGCCAGGGCAATGTCAGCGAGATCGCGCTGGCCGCGGCCGGCGGTGCCGCCGCCTGGTTCGAGCCGTCCGTACTGGACGAGGCCGACGAGCAGGCCTTCGCGGCCTGGGCCGCCGACCCGGCGCGCCCCAAGGTGGTGCACAACGCCAAGGGCCTGATGCGGGTCTTCCCCGAGCACGGCTGGAGCCTGGCCGGCGTCACCATGGACACCGCGCTCGCCGCCTACCTGGTCAAGCCGGGCCGCCGCTCCTTCGCGCTGGACGTGCTGTCCAACGAGTACCTGCACCGCGAGCTCCAGCCCGCCGCGGCCGACGGCCAGCTGGCCTTCGGCGCCGACGAGACCGCCGAGGCGGAAGCCCTGATGGCGCAGGCCCGCGCCGTCCTCGACCTCGGCGACGCCTTCACCGGCAAGCTGGAGGAGGTCGGCGCCACGGAGCTGCTCCACGACATGGAGCTGCCCACCTCGGAGCTGCTGGCCCGGATGGAGCGCGCGGGCATCGCCGCCGACCGCGACCACCTGGAGGCCATGGAGCAGCAGTTCGCCGCAGCCGTGCAGCAGGCGGTGAAGGAGGCGCACGCGGCGGTCGGGCACGAGTTCAACCTCGGCTCGCCCAAGCAGCTCCAGGAGGTGTTCTTCGGCGAGCTGGACCTGCCGAAGACGAAGAAGACCAAGACCGGCTACACCACGGACGCGGACGCGCTGGCCTGGCTGGCCACGCAGACCGACCACGAACTCCCGGTGATCATGCTCCGCCACCGGGAGCAGGCCAAGCTGCGCGTCACCGTCGAGGGCCTCGTCAAGACGATCGCCGCCGACGGCCGGGTGCACACCAGCTTCAGCCAGACCGTCGCCGCGACCGGCCGCCTGTCCTCCACCGACCCCAATCTGCAGAACGTGCCGGTGCGCACCGACGAGGGCCGGGCCATCCGCCGCGGGTTCGTCGTCGGCGAGGGCTTCGAATCCCTCATGACCGCCGACTACAGCCAGATCGAGCTGCGCGTCATGGCGCACCTCTCCGAGGACGAGGGCCTGCTGGAGGCGTTCACCTCCGGCGAGGACCTGCACACGACCGTCGCCTCCCAGGTGTTCTCCGTCGAGCGCGACCAGGTCGACGCCGAGATGCGCCGCAAGATCAAGGCCATGTCCTACGGCCTGGCGTACGGGCTGTCCGCCTTCGGCCTCTCCCAGCAGCTGAACATCGAGCCCGCCGAGGCGCGCGGCCTGATGGAGACGTACTTCGAGCGGTTCGGCGGGGTCCGCGACTACCTGCACCGCGTGGTGGAGGAGGCCCGGGCCACCGGGTACACGGCGACGGTCTTCGGCCGCCGCCGCTACCTGCCCGACCTCAACAGCGACAACCGCATGCGCCGCGAGTCCGCCGAGCGCATGGCGCTGAACGCACCGATCCAGGGCACCGCGGCCGACATCGTCAAGGTCGCGATGCTGCGCGTGGACAAGGCGATCACCGCGGCCGGGCTGAAGTCGCGGATGCTGCTCCAGGTCCACGACGAAATCGTGCTGGAGATCGCCCCCGGCGAGCGCAAGAAGGTCGAGGAGCTGGTGCGCCGCGAGATGGCCGCCGCCGTCGAACTCCGCGCCCCGCTGGACGTATCGGTGGGCGTGGGCGCCGACTGGGAGTCCGCGGCGCACTGAGACCCCGAGGGCCCGAGGGCCCGGGGAGCACCTTCGCCGGACGCCCGTCCCCGCAGGCCGCTACGCGGCGGGGACGGGCGTCCGCGCGTCCCCGTCCGTACGGGACGGCTCGCGCCGGCGCGCGAGGAGCCGTACGAGGACCCCGTACAGCAGCAGGCCCACGGCGAGGCCGCCGCCCGCGCCGAAGCAGACGGTCGGGATGATGTCGAGCGGGGTGCGGATCCGGTCGAAGAACGTGAAGAAGCGCAGCACGCGCATCGTCACCCCGACGGCCACGCACACCGAGACCAGCGCGACCGAGCCCAGCAGCTCGGCCCGTCCGAGCACCGGCACGGCAGCGGGGGCGATGGCCTCGGGCAGGCTCCGCACGGCGGTCACCGTGAACCGGAGCAGGGCGCAGGCCGCGAGCGCCGAGGTTCCGTACTGCACGTAGGTGTAGAGGGGGAGCCCGTTGGCGAACGGCTCGCCGAGCACGGGCAGCGCGTCCGTCCCCCACCGGTGCGGGTGCGTGAAGCTGTCCCAGACCACGTGGGTGAGGGAGCCGGTGACCGCCGAGAGGTAGAACCACAGCGCGACCGGCCCCGGGCCGCGGCCCCGCCAGTCCTCTCCCCGTACGAAGGCGTACGTCCGGCCCTGGCGGCGGCGCGGCAGGAGCGCGATCAGGGGTTCGCGCAGCAGCAGCCAGCACGCCGCGAGCGCGGCGGTCAGCACGGCGTCCGCGGTGAACACCCCGGGCAGCGAGTGCGCGAAGGCGCCGTACGTCCAGACGCCCGGGACGACGGCGTCCGCGAAGTAGAACGTATCGGGCGCGAACGAACCGAGGACCAGCGCCGACGCGATCAGCGGTCCGCGGGCGCGGCCCGTCCGGCGGACGGCCGGCAGAACGGCCGCCGCATGGCTGAGAGTGAACGGCATGGCACCTCTTCCTTGCTTCGGGCAGTGCGCCCCGAACGGTCCGGACAGTATGCGCGAGCTGCCCGGGACGTGGGGAAGTGGTGAATTCCGGGCTCCGATCGGTGCAGGTTGAAGGGAGTTGACGTAAGGTCACGCCGACGTCGAGGGGGAGGGGACCCGGCTCATGTCGGCAGGCATCGGAAGCAGGCTGCGCAAGGGAGGGGCCGCCGCCCTGATCTGCGCACTGGTGGCCGCGGCGCTCACGGCGTCCCAGGCCCCCTCGCGGGAGCGGATATCCGCGGCGGACACCGGGGACGCGGCCGTGCAGCCCGTGCAGCCCGGGGACTTTGGCGGAGACTCCGACTACCTCACGGAACTCCCGCCCCCGGCAGGGGATCTGCCGCAGGAGGCGCCGGCCGCCGCGCAGCCGTCCGGGCCGGCCGCCGAGGCGGTGGCGACGCACAACGAACCGGCGGCCATGGGCGGCGGGGAGGGGGCAAAGGGAATCCCCGCGACGGTCCTGGCGGCGTACCGGCTGGCCGAGGAGACGGTGGGGCGGAGCGACCCCGGCTGCGGACTGCGCTGGCAACTCCTCGCGGCGATCGGCAAGGTCGAGTCCGGGCAGGCGCGAGGCGGCCGCGTGGACGCCGCCGGCACCACCCTGCGGCCGATCCTGGGCCCCGTGCTCGACGGCAACGGATTCGCGAACATCCGCGACACGGACGGCGGACAGTACGACGGCGACGCCGCCTACGACCGGGCGGTCGGCCCGATGCAGTTCATCCCGTCGACGTGGGCGGCCTGGGGCCAGGACGCGGACGGCGACGGCCGCCGCAACCCGAACAACGTGTACGACGCGTCCCTCGCGGCCGCCCGCTACCTCTGCGCGGGCACCCGCGACCTGCGCACACCCGCAGACCTGGACCGCGCGGTGCTCTCGTACAACCAGTCCGCGGAGTACCTGCGCACGGTGAAGTCCTGGTTCACGTACTACCTGCAGGGCGCGCACGAGGTCCCGAACGAGGGCGCCGGCCGGCCCCCGGTGCCGGCGAAGCCGACGCCGGGGCCCACGCCGAAGCCGACACCGAGCCCCACGCCGGAGCCGACCCCGGTGCCGACGCCCACCCCGACGCCGACGCCGACGCCGACGCCGACGCCGACGCCGACACCCACGCCCACACCCACGCCCACACCCACGCCCACGCCCACGCCGACGCCGACGCCGACGCCCACGCCGAGTCCGAAGCCCACGCCGACGGCCGGCGCGCGGCCGACTCGGTCACCCACCCCGAGCCCCACGGCCACGCGCAGGGCGACACCGTCCGCGTCCCCGTCGCCCACCGGGACCGAGGCTCCGTAGCAGGGCGCGTTCCCCATACCGCCCGACGGCCCGACGGCCCGACCGAGAGCCGGCGGGCCGGCAGGCCGGCGGAGACGGTGGCTGCGGCTGCGGCTGCGGCTGCGGCTACGGCGTCGGTACGAGCAGCTCGGCGGTGAGTCGCGGAGCCACGGCCGTGCTCAAGGCTCCCGGCACCCACCGCGAGGTGGCGGGGTTGCCGGTGGTCTGGAGGACGTGGAGCGAGATCACGTCGCCCACGGCCAGCTCCAGGGTCGCGGAAACGGACTGGGAGGCGTATCCGGTCCCCGGCAGGACCGCGGTGTCCTGCGAGTCGAGCGCGCGTCCACCGTCGTTGACCTGCATCTGCAGGTTCCGGGCCCCCATCGCGTTCGGGGTGTATGTCAGGAGGACCCCTCCCGTGACCAGGTAGCGCCCCGCCGTCCTGACCACCAGGGCCGAGTTCGGAGCGTCGAACATCATGTTCGTGTCGTAGACGGCGCTGCTGAAGAGGATCTTGGTGAGCGTGTCGTTCGGGATGGTCTGGTCGCTGAAGGACTGGATGCTCGCGCCGACGTTGATCGTGGGACCGGGAGGACCGCTGGGGCCAGGGGGGCCACTGGGACCCGCCGGGCCGCTCGGGCCGATGGCCCCGGGCGGACCACTGGGGCCGGGGAGTCCGGGCGGGCCGGGTTCACCGGGGTCGCCGGGTTCTCCGGGCGGACCACTGGGGCCGGGGGGACCCTTCGGGCCGCCCCTCGGGTCCTGCCGCGGGTCCTTCCGGCAGTCGGCCCGCTCCTTGCCGGTGCGGGGATCCTTCTCGCACTTCCCGCCGCCGCCCGCTGCGCCGTACGCGCTCGCGCGCCCGCCGGTGTCCTGGGCCGCCAGCGCGTTCGGCACGGTCAGCCCGGCGGCCAGGAGCAGCGCGAGCGAGGCGACGGCCCCGCCGGTCGTCCATCGGGTGCGAAGGGTCCGCGGATCCGGCCGCGCCCCCGTCGCCTTCTCGGTACTCATCTGCGTGCTCCTCGACTCCGGGGGAACTCCGTTGCGATGCCAGGAGGAGCTTGACCCGCGGGACGGCGGAAGGCGTCACGTTGCGTCACAACACGCCTGACCATAGGTAATTCGGACCAGTGCGGCCCCGTCATCCGGGGTCCAGACGGTTCTCATCTCCGCCCCGCGTTGCTACGGTGCGGCTCCGTCCTGACGTTCCATCAGATTCCGGAGGCCCCCGGCATGCGCGCACTCCTCGCCGCCGCCATCGGGCTTGCCGCCGCGCTGGCCCTCGTGTTCGCCATCACGGCGTTCGGGGCGCCCGAAGGCAAGACCTCGCCCAAGCCCCTGCTCACCACCGCGCCCAGCGCGCCCGGACAGTAGAGGAGGCCCGGCCTTGAGACGAACCGCCGGCCTCGTCCTGCTCGCCTTCGCCGTGTTCCTCGCCGCCCTCGCACCCCTGCTGCGCTGGTACGCGTACCCCCGGCTCGCCAAGATCCCGCCGAACCAGTACCAGGAGATGGTCCTGGAGGCGAAGGACGCGACCCTCCTCGACTACACCGCCGGCATGCAGCCCAAGAAGGTCGACAAGGTCACCATCGTCCAGACCCTGAAGGGCAACGTCGAGGCGTCCAGGGAGATCGAGGCGAGCGCCGGCAAGGACGTCGTGGTCTGGGACACCCTGTCGTACATCATGGGCCCGGACGGCAAGACGGTCTCCCAGATACCCGAGCGCTACATCTTCGACGCCCACACCCAGGACCCGGTCCACGCCACCGGCGAGATGGTCGACGGCGACCCGGTCAAACGCGAGGGCATCGAGTTCAAGTGGCCCTTCTTCACCGAGCCGCGCGACTACCTCTACTTCGACGCGCAGACCCGCACCGCCGCGCCCATCCACTACGTCGGCCCGCGCACCTACCGCGGGATGCACGTCTACTACTACGAGCAGACGGTCCCCTGGACGAAGGTCTCGCTCCCGAAGAAGATGCCGATCGAGGGCATCGACCCCAAGACCTTCGAGCAGACCACTGGCACCAGCCTCTGGTACCAGGTCAAGGCGATGTTCTGGGTCGACCCGGTGACCGGGGCACCCGTCAACGCCGAGCAGGTCATCGAGCAGGAGATGCGCGGCGGCATCGCGGCCGGCGCACCCGACGGCAGGCTCACCGTCTTCGCCGGGCACGTGAAGATGCGCGAGGACTACGCCCGGTACACCGTCGACCTGGTCAAGTCGAACCGTACGAAGGTCCTCGCACTCCACACCTACGCGCCGGTCGGACTGGCGGCCGGCGCCCTGGTCCTGCTCGGACTGTCGCTGTGGCTGGAGGCCCGGGGCCGGCGCCGCCGCGGGACGCGGGACGGGGAGGGCCGCACCGCGCAGCTCACGGCTGTCGTCTGAGCCGGGCGTTGGTGTGCCGGGTGGGCTCGGCGGTCGCCGGGTCCTGCGGCCAGGGGTGCTTGGGGTAGCGGCCGCGGAGCTCGGCGCGCACGGCCCGGTAGCCGTCCTGCCAGAACGAGGCCAGATCGGCCGTCACGGCGGCGGGCCGCCCGGCCGGGGACAGCAGGTGCACGAGTACGGGCACCCCGGCCACCTTCGGGGTCTCGGCCAGCCCGAACAGCTCCTGCAGCTTCACGGCGAGCACGGGCTGACCGTGCCCCTGCTCGTGCTCAGCGGAGTAGTCCACCCGGATCCGGGAGCCGCTGGGCACCTCGATCCGCTCGGGGGCCAGCTCGTCGAGGCGGGCGGCCTCGCCGGTGGCCCAGGGCAGCAGCCGGTTCAGCGCCTGACCGGCGTCGATCCGCCCCAGATCGGCGCGGCGGCGGGCCCGGGACAGCTCGGGCTCCAGCCAGTCGTCGGCGCGCTCCAGCAGGGCGCCGTCGTCCTGTACGTCCGGCCAGCCGCCGCCGAGCGTGCGGTGCAGGAAGCCGAGCCGGGCCCGGAGCGTGCGCGCGTCCGCGGTCCAGCGCAGCAGGCCGAGGCCCTCGTCGCGCAGGCCGTCGAGGAGGGCCGCCCGGACGAGGGCCGGGTCGGGGTTGCCCAGCGGGCGCACGGCCAGCTCGATGGCGCCGAGCCGCTCGGCGGTGCGGGCGACGAGGTCGCCGTCCTCCCAGCGCACCTCCTCGCCCGCCCGGAGCAGGTGGCCGGCCGCGGCCCGGGCGGTGTCCTCGTCGATGACGGCGGCCAGCCGGACCCGGGCGGAGGCGGAATGGGGGCCCCGGTCGGCGACGGCGACGGCGAGCCAGGGCGCGCTGCGCAGCGGTGATCCGTCGCCGAGCTCGGCGCCGGTGCCGGAGGCCATCAGGAACGCCCCCTGCCCCTTGCCCTTGGCTACGCGCTCGGGGAAGGCCAGGGCCGCGACGAGCCCGGCGGCGGCGTCGTCGGAGCGGCCGCCGGCGGCCCGCGCCACCGCCGCGTCCCCGCCCGCGGCGGCGCGTTCCAGGCGTTTGGCTTCCGCGCGCCAGCGGGCGCCGTACGCGTCGGTGCCCGCGCGGGCCCGGCGCCAGGCGGCGGCCAGGTCGTCCCCGTACTCCCGCGGCGGCTCCTCGCTCAGCAGGGCGACGATCTCCGCCGCCCGGCGGGGTCCCAGTCCGGTGGAGCCGTCCAGCAGGGCCCGGGCGAGGCGCGGGTGCAGCCCGAGCCGGGCCATCCGCTGCCCGCGGGGGGTCACGGCGCCCGCCGCCGACACCGCGCCCACCGCGACCAGCACCTCCCGCGCCGCGGCCATCGCCCCGGCCGGCGGCGGGTCGAGCAGCGCCAGCCCGGCCGCGTCCGGATCGCCCCAGCAGGCCGCCTGCAGCGCGAACTGCGCCAGGTCCGCGATCCGGATCTCGGGCGAGGGGAACGCCGGCAGGCGGCCGTCCTCCGCCTCCGCCCAGCAGCGGTACACCGTCCCCGGAGCCTCGCGCCCGGCCCGGCCGGCCCGCTGGCGCCCGGCCGCGCGGGAGGCCCGTACGGTCGCCAGCGCGCCCAGCCCCCGCGCATGGTCCACCCGGGGTTCGCGGGCCAGACCCGAGTCCACGACCACCCGTACCCCCGGCACGGTCAGGCTCGACTCCGCCACCGCCGTGGACAGGATCACCCGGCGGCGCGGTGCGAGGGACAGGGCCGCGTCCTGCACCGCCGCCGGGGCGCGCCCGTGGAGCTGGACCACCTCCGTCTCCGCTCCGGCCAGCTGCCCCGCGACGCGGGCGATCTCGCCGACGCCGGGCAGGAAGCACAGCACGTCCCCGGAGCGCTCCGCCAGCGCCCGCCGCACCACCGAGGCCACGTGCGCCAGCTGCGCCGGGTCCACCCGCATCCCGTGCGGGGGCCGCACCGGCCGGGCCGGCGGGGCCCACACCGTCTCCACCGGGTACGAGACCCCCGCGGCCTCCACCACCGGCGCGCCGCCGAGCACCCGGGCCCAGCCCGCGGAGTCCGTGGTCGCCGAAGCCGCCACCAGCCGCAGCTCCGGGCGCAGGGTCTGCCGTACGTCCAGCAGGAACGCGGCGACCGTGTCGGCGTCCAGGTGCCGCTCGTGGCACTCGTCCAGGATCACCACGTCCACGCCGGTGAGCTCCTGGTCCCGCTGGAGGCGCTGGAGCAGGACACCGGTGGTGACCACCTCCACCACCGTGGCGGGCCCCGTCACCCGCTCGCCGCGCACGGTGAAGCCCACCGAGCCGCCGACCGCCTCGCCCAGCAGCCAGGCCATCCGCCGCGCCGCCGCCCGGGCGGCGATCCGCCGGGGTTCGGCGACGACCACCTTGCGCCGAGGCCCGTCGCCCACAGGGCCCACCAGCCCCGCCAGTACCAGCGGCACCAGCGTGGTCTTGCCGGTGCCGGGCGGCGCGCAGAGCACCGCCGTGCCGTGGGCGTCCAGTGCGCGCAGCAGCGCGGGCACGGCCTCCCGTACGGGAAGGGCGGCGAGGTCGGCCTGACGGAGCTGGGTCAACGGGGTCTCAGTCCCTCTCGCAGACGAAGATCGCGGTGCCGGGGATCAGGTTGCCGCGCAGCGGGGACCAGCCGCCCCATTCCTGGGTGTTCCATTCGGGCCACTCCGGTTCCACCAGGTCGACCAGGCGGAACCCGCCCGCCACCACGTCCCGGACCCGGTCCCCGAGCGTGCGGTGGTGCTCCACGTAGACGGCGCGGCCCTGCTCGTCCTGTTCGACGTACGGGGTCCGGTCGAAGTAGGAGGCGGCGATCGACAGCCCCTCCGGTCCGGGCTCGTCGGGGAAGGCCCAGCGGATCGGGTGGGTCACGGAGAAGACCCAGCGGCCGCCGGGGCGCAGTACGCGGTGGACCTCGCGCATGACGTTCACGGGGTCGGCGACGAAGGGGACGGCCCCGTACGCGGAGCAGGCGAGGTCGAAGGAGGCGTCGCGGAAGGGCAGGCGTCCGGCGTCGGCCTCGACGAGCGGTACGTCATCGCCGATGCGCAGGGCGTGCTGGAGCTGGCGGTGGGAGAGGTCGAGGGCGACCGGGCGGGCCCCCCGGGCGGCGAGCCAGCGCGAGCACTGGGCGGCTCCGGCGCCGATCTCCAGCACGTCCTTGTCCTTCAGGGAGTCCGCCGGGCCGAGCAGCGCGGCGTCCGCCTCGTCCAGGCCCTCCGGCCCCCAGACGAAGCGGTCGTCGCCGAGGAAGGCGCCGTGCTCGTTCTGGTACTCGTCGGCGTTGCGGTCCCACCAGCCCCGGCTGGCCCGGCTGCTCTCCGCCTCGCCGGCCTCGCGCCGGGTGGCCTCGGCGTCCTCGCCGGTGCCGGCCCCGGCCTCGTACGCGTCTTCGGGGGCGTAGTCCTCTTGGTTCATGGGGCCCGTCGTCGTAGTCTGCGGAAAGAGTCGGAAAGAGTCGTAACAAGGCAGGGATGGTCCATCGGCCCCTGCCCGCCCACGAATTGTGCCGGTTATGCGGTGATCCGCCCGGGGTGTGCGCCTTCGCGCATTGACCCTGTCCGGCTGCCCCCGTATGCTACAAGTTGCGCTGCGAGCCTGTGCTCCTCAGACCTAGCAGGCTGCGCTTGCATCTGTTGATGTCCCCTCGGTTTTCGAGGCCCTGACCGCTTCACGGCGGAGTAGGGGCTTCCTTGGCTGTCCGGCTTCTTCGGCAGATGCCGATAAGGGCTCCCGGCGTAGCAGTACCTACGACTTTCTGTCCGTAACCGGAGCCCTTTCCCACATGACGAGCAGCACCGAGACCACCTCTACCACCCCGCAGGTAGCGGTCAACGACATCGGTAACGAGGAAGCCTTCCTCGCCGCGATCGACGAGACGATCAAGTACTTCAACGACGGCGACATCGTCGACGGCGTCATCGTGAAGGTCGACCGGGACGAGGTCCTGCTCGACATCGGTTACAAGACCGAAGGCGTGATCCCGAGCCGTGAGCTCTCGATCAAGCACGACGTCGACCCGAACGAGGTCGTCAAGGTCGGCGACGAGATCGAGGCCCTGGTTCTCCAGAAGGAGGACAAGGAAGGCCGCCTGATCCTGTCCAAGAAGCGCGCCCAGTACGAGCGCGCCTGGGGCACGATCGAGAAGATCAAGGAAGAAGACGGCATCGTCACCGGTACCGTCATCGAGGTCGTCAAGGGTGGTCTCATCCTCGACATCGGCCTCCGCGGCTTCCTGCCGGCCTCCCTCGTCGAGATGCGCCGCGTCCGCGACCTCCAGCCCTACGTGGGCAAGGAGCTTGAGGCGAAGATCATCGAGCTGGACAAGAACCGCAACAACGTGGTCCTGTCCCGCCGCGCCTGGCTGGAGCAGACCCAGTCCGAGGTCCGCCAGACGTTCCTCACCACCCTGCAGAAGGGTCAGGTCCGCTCCGGCGTCGTTTCCTCGATCGTCAACTTCGGTGCCTTCGTGGACCTGGGTGGCGTCGACGGTCTCGTCCACGTCTCCGAGCTGTCCTGGAAGCACATCGACCACCCGTCCGAGGTTGTCGAGGTCGGCCAGGAAGTCACCGTCGAGGTCCTCGACGTGGACATGGACCGCGAGCGTGTCTCCCTGTCGCTGAAGGCGACGCAGGAGGACCCGTGGCAGCAGTTCGCCCGTACGCACCAGATCGGTCAGGTCGTCCCGGGCAAGGTCACCAAGCTGGTTCCGTTCGGTGCGTTCGTCCGCGTGGACGAGGGCATCGAGGGTCTGGTCCACATCTCCGAGCTGGCCGAGCGCCACGTGGAGATCCCGGAGCAGGTCGTCCAGGTCAACGACGAGATCTTCGTCAAGGTCATCGACATCGACCTTGAGCGTCGCCGGATCTCGCTGTCGCTGAAGCAGGCCAACGAGTCCTTCGGTGCCGACCCGGCGTCGGTCGAGTTCGACCCGACCCTGTACGGCATGGCCGCGTCTTACGACGACCAGGGCAACTACATCTACCCCGAGGGCTTCGACCCCGAGACCAACGACTGGCTCGAAGGCTTCGACACCCAGCGCGAGACGTGGGAGCGCCAGTACGCCGAGGCGCAGGTCCGCTTCGAGCAGCACCAGGCCCAGGTCATCAAGAGCCGCGAGGCCGACGAGGCCGCTGCTGCCGAGGGCGCTGCCGCCCCGGCCGCCAGTGGCAACGCCGGTGCGGGCATCTCGGGCGGTTCCTACTCCTCGGAGTCGGACGAGACCTCGGGCGCCCTGGCCTCCGACGAGGCCCTGGCCGCGCTCCGCGAGAAGCTGGCCGGCGGCCAGAGCTGATCGCAGCGCATCGCACCCCGGTGTGAGCGTTAGCTGAGCCGAACGACAAGGCCCGTCCCCTCCGGGGGGCGGGCCTTGTCGCGTTCCGGGCCTTGTCGCGTTCCTGTGAAAGGGGCCAACTGGGGAATGGAGCCGCCGCCTTGGACGTTGTGCGCACAGAAGGCAGCGAGGAGGAGTGGTGACGGTGCTTGATCCACAGGGTTTGTACGAATGGGATGCCAAGGGCCTGGCAGTGGCTGATCTGGCGCTCGCCCAGGACTCGGCCGGGCTGGTCATGCTCTACCACTTCGAGGGGTACATCGACGCGGGTGACGCCGGGGAGCAGATCGTCGAGCGGCTGCTCGACACGCTGCCCCACCAGGTCGTGGCCCGGTTCGACGCGGACCGCCTCGTCGACTACCGCGCCCGGCGCCCGCTGCTGACGTTCCAGCGCGACCACTGGACCGAGTTCGAGGAGCCGCGCCTTGAGGTGCGCCTCGTCCAGGACGCCACGGGGGCCCCGTTCCTGCTGCTCTCCGGCCCCGAGCCGGACGTGGAATGGGAGCGCTTCGCCGTCGCCGTCCGGCAGATCGTCGAGCGCCTCGGCGTCCGCCTCTCGGTCAACTTCCACGGCATCCCCATGGGCGTGCCGCACACCCGCCCCGTCGGGATCACCCCGCACGGCAACCGGACCGATCTGATGCCGGGCCACCGCAGCCCGTTCGACGAGGCCCAGGTGCCGGGCAGCGCGGAGTCGCTCGTGGAGTTCCGCCTCGGGCAGGCCGGGCACGACGTGCTCGGCGTCGCCGCGCACGTACCGCACTACGTGGCGCGTTCCGCGTACCCGGACGCCGCGCTGACGGCGCTGGAGGCGATCACGGCGGCGACCGGGCTGGTCCTGCCGGCCGTGGCGCACGCGCTGCGCACCGAGGCGCACCGTACGCAGACGGAGATCGACCGGCAGATCCGCGAGGGCGACGAGGAACTGGTCGCCCTGGTCCAGGGGCTGGAGCACCAGTACGACGCGGCGGCCGGCGCCGAGACGCGGGGCAACATGATCGCGGAGCCGCAGGAGATCCCGTCGGCGGACGAGATCGGCCGCGAGTTCGAGCGCTTCCTGGCGGAGCGCGAGGGCGAGGGCTGAGGCCCCGTCCCGGTCGGCCGGGGCGGGGGCGGGGGCGGGGGGCGGGGGGCTGTACGGGGGCCGGGGCGCGGGGTCTAGTCTGCTGGGCATGCTGAAGGTGGGCCTGACAGGCGGAATCGGTGCCGGCAAGAGCGAGGTTTCGCGGCTGCTGGCGGGGTACGGGGCGGTCGTCGTGGACGCCGACCGCATCGCGCGGGAGGTCGTGGAGCCCGGTACGCCGGGGCTGGCGGCCGTCGTGGCCGCTTTCGGGGAGTCCGTGCTGACCGCCGAGGGGAGGCTGGACCGGCCGAAGCTGGGTTCGATCGTGTTCGCCGACCCGGCGAAGCTGCAGACCCTCAACGCGATCGTGCACCCGCTGGTCGGGGCCCGGTCGGCCGAGCTGGAGGCCGCCGCCGGGGCCGGAGCGATCGTGGTGCACGACGTACCGCTGCTCGCGGAGAACGGCCTGGCGCCGCTGTACGACCTGGTGGTCGTGGTGGATGCCGCCCCCGGGACGCAGCTGGCGCGGCTGACCGCGCTGCGCGGGATGTCCGAGGAGGAGGCGCGGGCCAGGATGGCCGCGCAGGCGACGCGGGAGCAGAGGCTGGCGGTGGCCACGCTCGTGATCGACAACGACGGGCCGCTGGAGTCGCTGGAGCCGCAGGTGCGCAAGGTGTGGGCGGAGCTCAAGGAGCGGGAGGCGGCGGCGGGGGCCGCTGGCGGTACGGGTGCCGCCGGTGCCACGGGTGCCGCCGGTGCCTGACGTGCTCATGGAATAGCAGGCGGGGTGCGGGGCGTTGAACCGGCCCGCAGAGGGAAGGATCAGACCGTGTCCGACACCACGCCGCCGCCGATACCGGCGCAGCCGCCTTCGCCGTCCGGTTCGTCGCCCGAAACCCACGTCATCGACTACCGGGCCGCCGAGCAACTGCTGGCCGCGCGGGACCCGCAGGGCGCTGTGAAGCTGCTCGACTCGGTCATCGCCGCGCACCCGGAGAACACGGCGGCCCGGCTGCTGCGGGCCCGCGCCTTCTTCGCCGCCGCCCAATTGCGTCCGGCGGCGCTGGAGTTCGAGCTGGTGCTGGAGCGGGAGCCGGACAACGCCTTCGCCCACTTCGCGCTGGCCCGTACCCACGAGCGCTCCGGCCGCCCCGAGCAGGCGCGCAAACACTTCCGGCTGGCGGCGGCCCTGGACCCGCAGCCCGACTATCTGGCGGCGGCCCGCTTCGAGGAGTAGCGGGCCGGGTTCACCGCCGGCGCGGAGGCTCGTACGGGGGGACGTCCGGGCCCGGCTGGTAGTGCGGGCCCTGGTGGATGTGGTGCAGGACCACGGCCAGGTCCACGAGCGCGAGCACCGTGACCACCCCGCAGGCGGCCGCCCACCCGGGACGCCCGACCAGCGAGAACGCGGCGGTCCCGGCGGCGGCCCAGACGAACCCCCACAGGCTCAGCCAGAACCGCAGCCGCAGCGGACTGCGGGCGGTAACCGGCTCGTTTCCGGAACGCATGACCATCGCCTCGGTTCCATGGTCCCACCACTCATGGGTCGAGGCGGTTCACGGCGGTGGTGGTCGTCCGCTTGAAGGCGGCGACGGGGGCGTCGCTCAGGTCGCCCATGCGGCCCCACTGGACGACGGTCACGGTCGAACCGTCGCGTCCGATGCCGAAGAGGTGCACCCCGGGCTCGGAGTCGGGGATCGAGGTGTGCACGCCGTAGACGTGGGCGCCCTCCTCGACGGGGAGGGTCCCGTAGTCCTTGGAGCCGGCCGTGCCGTCCGGGTGCTCCCGCAGCCAGTCGGCGGCGCAGCCGGCGACCGCCCGCTCCAGGCTCCGGGCCAGCCGGGCGGCCGCCGCGTCGGAGGAGGCCCGTACGGAAACCTGCACGGCGCCGGTGTCGAGGTCGGTCCCGAACCGCCGGTGCCAGCTCCCGGCGGCCGGAAGCACCCCGTCCAGGCAGAACGGCGCCGTCTCGGGCAGCCCCTTGGCGACCTTCCCGGCATGCCAGGGCGAGGTGGGATGCGGCGGCAGATCGGCGGCGCCGAGGAATCCGGGGGCGGCGAGCGCGAGCGCGATGGCGGCGGTGAGGCCTTGGAGCATGGCTGGTTTCTCCTCATGTGGCAGCTGATGCGGTGCCCCAGCCGTCCCCATCCCGACCCGCCCCGAAACGCCTCGCGATGGTTCGGGGCGGCGCACCCGTCAGGCGGCGCGCCCGCGCGGGCCCGGGGCCGCGCGCAGGGGCCGTCAAGCAGGCATCCGCGCAGCCCGGCGGCATTGTCAGTGCCCCCACCTAGACTCGACGGCAGACGGGACCCGTCTGCGTTCCGACCGCACCGAGAGGGAGAGGAGCCGACACCGTGACGCTGCACGTGCACCCGCACCCGCACCCGCCGGCGACCGCGACCGCGCTCCTCCGCCACCCCGCCGTCTTCCTCCCCGCCGCCGTCCCCCGCGAGGCCCGCTTCGCCTTCTGGGCCCCCGGCGGGGACGCCCTCCCGGAAGACGGCGCCGGGACCCCGGCCCCGCTCACCGTCGTGCGCCCCCACGGCCAGGGGATCCGCACCCGTGCCGTCCCCTCCCTCACCCTCTCCGTCGCCGACGCCCTGCCGCTCCTCGTCCGCGCCGCCGACGCCCCCCGCGGCCCCGCGACGCACCCCGCCACCCGCGCCTGGGGCGCCGCCGCCCTGCACGCCCTCGCGCTCACCGCCCGCGGCCGGCTCCTGCCCGGAGTCACCCCCGACGGGATCGACGCCTGGCGGGCCGGCCCGCTCGACGCCGAGGACGTCGGCCACCTCCGCGCGGTGGCCGCCGCCCTCCCGTACGAGGGGTACGCGACGCCCCTGACCGGCCGCCGTCCCCTCCAGCTGCCCGAACCGGAGGCCCTGGTCCGGGCGTTCCTCGACGCCGTCGCCGACAGCCTGCCCCGTACCCCGGCGGCGCCGCTGGCCGCGGGGCGGCCCTTCGCCGCGCAGGAGCCCCAGCGGGTGCCGGGGATACAGGAGTGGGCCGCGCAGGTCGCGGCCGGCGCCGATGCCGGAGTCGGGATCTCGCTGCGGCTCGACCTGTCCTCGTTCAGCCTCTTCGACCGGCCGGACGACACCGGGGACGCGGGGGACGCCGGGCAGGCGGACGGCGAGCAGCCGCCCGCGCGGGAGGTCCGCCGAGCGGGCGCCGCCGTGGTCCAGGTGCACAGCCTCGCCGACCCCACGCTCGTCACCGACGCCGGGCTGCTGTGGGCCGGCGCGGCCGCCGCCGGGTTCGGGCCGCGCGCCCGGATCGACGCCGTACTGGCGCTGCGCCGGGCCGCCCGGGTCTGGCCGCCGCTGCTGCGGCTGCTGGACCAGCCGGCCCCCGATGTCCTCGCCCTCTCGGATCCGGAGCTCGAAGACCTCCTCGGCAGGGCCGCGAGCCGGCTGGCGGCCGCCGGCGTGCTGGTCCACTGGCCGCGCGAGCTGGCCCGTACGCTGTCCGCGACCGCGGTCGTACGGTCCACCGCGCCCGGCTCCGCCACCGACGGCACCGCCTTCTTCGATGCCGGCCACCTCTTCGCGTTCTCCTGGGAGCTCGCGCTGGGCGGCGACCGGCTCACCCCCGGGGAGATGGACGCGCTGGCGCAGGCGCACCGGCCCGTGGTGCGGCTGCGGGACCAGTGGGTGCGGGTCGACCCCGAGCTGGTGCGCAAGGCGCGCAAGCGGGAGCTGGGCCTGCTGGACCCGGTGGACGCGCTGGCCACCGTGCTGACCGGGACGGCCGAGGTGGACGGGGAGCCCGTGGAGGCGGTTCCGGTGGGCGCGCTGGCCGCGCTGCGGGAGCGGCTGACCGGCGAGCTGGCGCCGCTGCCGCATCCCGTCGGGCTGAAGGCCACCCTGCGCGACTACCAGGCCCGCGGCCTGGCCTGGCTGGACCTGATGACCTCGCTCGGCCTCGGCGGCTGCCTCGCCGACGACATGGGCCTGGGCAAGACGGTCACGCTGATCGCCCTGCACCTGCACCGGGACCGCCCCGAGCCGACGCTCGTGATCTGCCCGGCCTCGCTGCTGGGCAACTGGCAGCGGGAGATCGAGAAGTTCGCGCCCGGCACCGCCGTGCGCCGCTTCCACGGGGGCAGCCGCAGCCTGGACGGGCTGGCCGGCGGGTTCGTCCTCACCACGTACGGGACGATGCGCGCGAGCGCGGCCCGGCTGGCCGGGCAGCCCTGGGGCATGGTCGTCGCCGACGAGGCGCAGCACGTGAAGAACCCGCATTCGGCGACGGCGAAGGCGCTGCGCACGATCCCGGCGCCGGCCCGGGTCGCGCTGACCGGCACCCCGGTGGAGAACAACCTCTCCGAGCTGTGGGCGCTGCTCGACTGGACGACGCCCGGTCTGCTGGGCCCGCTGACGGCCTTCCGGGCGCGCCACGCCCGCCCGGTGGAGCACCAGCAGGAGGAGGACGGGGGCAACGAGGCGGCGGTGGCCCGGCTGGCCGCGCTCGTACGGCCGTTCCTGCTGCGGCGCAAGAAGTCCGACCCGGGGATCGCCCCCGAGCTCCCGCCGAAGACGGAGACCGACCATCCGGTCTCCCTCACGCGCGAGCAGGCCTCGCTCTACCAAGCAGCGGTGGAGGAGGCGATGGCCGTGATCGAGGCGAGCGAGGGCATCGAGCGGCGCGGCATGATCATGAAGCTGCTGGCCTCGCTCAAGCAGATCTGCAACCACCCCGCGCAGTACCTGAAGGAGGAGCAGCCCCGGATCCCGCACCGCTCGGGCAAGCTGGCCCTGCTGGACGAACTGCTGGACACGATCCTCGCGGAGGACGGCGCGGTGCTGGTCTTCACCCAGTACGTGACGATGGCCCGGATCATCGAGCGTCACCTGGCGGCCCGGGGGATCTCCCACCAGCTCCTGCACGGCGGGACGCCGGTGGCGCGCCGCGAGGAGCTCGTGGACCGCTTCCAGTCCGGCGAAGTCCCGGTCTTCCTGCTCTCGTTGAAGGCGGCGGGCACCGGCCTGAACCTCACGCGGGCCGGCCATGTCATCCACTTCGACCGCTGGTGGAACCCGGCGGTGGAGGAGCAGGCCACCGACCGCGCCTACCGGATCGGCCAGACGCAGCCCGTCCAGGTCCACCGGATCATCGCCGAGGGCACCGTGGAGGACCGGATCGCCGAGATGCTGGAGGCGAAGCGGGCGCTGGCCGATGCCGTGCTCGGCTCGGGCGAGTCGGCGCTGACCGAGCTGACCGACCGCGAGCTGGCCGACCTCGTCTCCCTGCGGAGGCCCGCATGACCACGGCGCGGAGGTCCGCATGATCACCGCGAGGGACGACCGCCGGCGCACCTTCGAGACGGTGCCGGCCGGGGTGGAGGCCGCCAGCTGGTGGGGCCGGGCCTGGGTGTCCGCGCTCGAAGGGGCGTCCGGGGACCCGGCGCGCCTGGCCCGGGGGTACGCGTACGCGGCCGAGGGCCATGTCGACGCGGTCACGGTCACCCCCGGCCGGATCGTGGCGTACGTGCGGGGCAGCCGCGTCCGCCCGTACCGCACCGAACTGGCCCTGAGCCCCTTCACGGACACCGAGTGGAGCGAACTCCTGGAGGAGGTCGCGGCGGACCCCACGGCCCTCGCCGGACTGCTGGAGCGCGAGGTCCCGCAGTTCCTGGCGGGGTCGGTCCTGCCCGGCGTGCGCGAGCTCGTCGCGCGCTGCTCCTGTCCGGACACCGCCCGACCGCCGTGCAAGCACGCCGCGGCCCTCTGCTACCGGGCGGCCCGCCTCCTCGACGAGGACCCGTTCGTCCTGCTGCTCCTGCGCGGCCGGGGCGAGCGGGAGCTCCTGGACGAGCTGACCCGCCGCAATGCCGCCCACGCCGCCCGCGAACAGCCCGACACCGCACCGGATTTCCCCGGGGTCCCGGCCCGCTCCGCGCTGGCCCGCACCGGCCTGCCGCCGCTGCCGGCCCCGCTGCCCGCGCCCGCCGCCGTGGGCCTCCCGCCCGCGTACCCGGCCGACCCGGCGGCTCCCGATCCGCTGGCCCTGGACCAGCTCGCCACGGACGCGGCCGCCCGCGCCTTCGCGCTCCTCACCACGGCCGGGGACCCGATCGCCGGGCTCACCCTCTGGCAGGACGCCGTCCGCCTGGCCTCCGCGCACCACACGGCCGGCCTGACCGGCGCGGCCCGCACCCTCTACCAGGACCTGGCCCGCGCCACCGGCCGCACCACCACCGACCTGGCCCGCGCCGCCGCGGCCTGGCGCCAGGGCGGGCGGCCCGCGCTCGCCGCGCTCGAAGAGCCCTGGGACCCCCCGGCCGGCCCCTTCGACCGTGCGCGTCCGGCCCTCATCGCCGCCTCCCAGGGCGCCTTCCGCCCCGAGCGCAACCGTCTCACCGCGCGCACCCGCCAGCTCCGCCTGGGCCGGGACGGCCTCTGGTACGCCTACGAGTCCCGCCCGGACACCGAGGACTGGTGGCCCACGGGCACCCCCGCGGCCGATCCCCTCACCGCCCTGCGCCGCTGACCTCCGCCGCCCAGCGCGTCAACGCGGCGAAGTCGCGCTCGCGCAGACCGTGGCGGGGGTGAATGGCGAGGAGGAGGGCCGGAGCCGGATGGTGGGCCGCGATCCAGGCGCGGTCCTGCGGGGTGATCATGTCGTCGACCCAGGCGAAGGGGCGGCCCGCGGCCCAGTCGAGGAGCGGGCGGGTCTTCCAGAAGAGACCGTCCGGGTCATCGGCGAAGAGTTCCGGCCATTCGATGACGGGAAGATCGCCGGGCAGTCCGATGTGCGGGGCGATCATGGTGTTGGCCTGGTGCATCCAGGCGGTGGCCCACGTGAGTTCGAACGGCAGGGCCAGCAGACGGGCGCCGTGGGCGGGGTGCAGGCGGACCCGCAGTCCGCGCCGCGCGCCGCGCGATTCGGGATCCCGGCGGGACATCCAGTCCGCCGGATGCATCCGGTGGGTCGTGTACCCGCGCAGTCCCGCGATGCGGGACCGGAACGGGTTCAGCGGGCCGTCCACGTCGAGGAGCAGGAGCGGGCGTTCAGTCATGAAGTAGGAATTACCCCGTACACGATGGGGTGAAATGCATAGCCGCTCTATAACCCGAACGGGTTTACCGCGTTGTTTCCGGTGCGGGTGGAGCGCCCGTGAACTCCTCCGGAAGGCAGGGAACTCATGCGTCACAGTCGTCGGAATGGCTTGATCGCAGCGGTGGTTGCGGGAGGTGGACTGGCGGTCGCGGGTGTCGGCGGATTCGCCTACGCCGATGCGGACGCGGCCGGGAAGGCCGAGGGCTCGCCCGGGCTGCTGTCGGGGAACCTGGTGCAACTGCCGGTGCACACACCGGTCAACGTGTGCGGCAACACCGTGAGCGTGGTCGGACTGCTCAACTCGGCCGCGGGCAACCGCTGTGCCAACCAGGGCGGTGGCGGCGACGGGCATGCGGGGTCGGTGTCCTCGCACCCTTCGAAACCGCGGACCGGGGACGGCATCGGATCCCACACGGGCGGGGGAGCCCACGCCGATGGAGGAGGAAAGGATTCACCGGGGCTGCTCTCCGGCAACGGGATCCAGCTCCCGGTCGATGTCCCGCTCAACATCAGCGGCAACTTGGTGAGCGTCGTCGGGATCGGCAACACCTCCACGGGCAACACCTCCGTCAACGGTGACGTGCCCAGCGGCGGCAAGCCGCCGCAGCCGCAGCCGATGCCCACACCGAAGCCCGTCGTCGAGACGCCCGTCACCGTACCGCCCGTCACCGCGCCCGCGCCGGGGCAGCACGGTCCGGCGCTCGCCCACACCGGTGCCGACGGCGCCGGCTACCTGCTGCCGGGCGGCGGCGCGCTGCTGCTGGGCGGGGTGCTGCTCTACCGCCGCTTCCGCCTGCGGTAGTCAGCCCTGCCACTCGGGGCCCGGGGTGGGCGGGAGCCTGCGCCAGGCGTCCAGGATCGCGTCGATCCGGGGTGCCAGCCGGGCCCGGGCCGCGAACCGCGGGACGCCCGCCATCAGCAGGGCGTCGTACTCGGTGTCGGTGTGCCGAACAGCCGCCCGCACCGCCACCGACACCGCCTGTTCCGACAGAGCCCGCCCCGCCGCCGTACGGCCCACCCGGCCGCTGCCGCGCAGCGAGGCATGGGTGGCCATCGCGACCGCCCGATCGGCCGGACACCCCGGGAACAGCCGCACGATCTCGGCCGCGAACGCCGCCGTGAACCGGGTGTCCTCGACGGCACGGCGCAGCCGGTCGCGCTCCCGGCGACGGGCCCGCGCCTCGGCGTCGGCGAGGCAGGCGCGCTCCGCGAGGGCCAGGGCCGGGTCCTCGACCAGGAGACCCTGGCGCTCGTAGCGGCGACGCCTCTTGTTGAAGCGGACGACGACGGCCGAGAGCGAACTCGCCTCCCGGGCGCGCCGGGTGAGGGCGGCGTCCCCGCGCGGCAGGTAGACCAGGTGCCCGAGATCGGCGCAGTCCAGACAGCGGGGCACGCCGACTTCGCGGACGAGATGCCGCAGCGGCCCCTGCCGGCACTCCGCGCAGTGGATCTGCTTCGGCGACTCGAAGACCACGAGACTCATGACGATGTGATACCGCCATCCGGTCTGCTTATCACCTTGCCGAAAATGGCCGTTGAGGTTTCGCCAACTTTCCCGGATGGCCGGATGTCCCTCTACCGTGAGCCGTTGGGGCTGCGGTAGAGCCGTGATGCCCATGGGGGAGGGGTGCATCACATGGGCGGATGGCAGCCGACGGCGCGGCTCACGAGAGCCGTGGACGGCGGGGCGGAGGGCCTCGCGGGCCGGGAGGTGGTCATAGAACCCGGCGGCTGCACCGGCTGGCACTTCCACCGCGTCCCGCTGATCGCACTCGTCAAGTCCGGGACGCTGACCCGGATCCTGCACGACAACTCGGTCGTCGTGCACCGCCCCGGCACCAGCTTCGTCGAACCGCCCGGCGCCGACCACCTGCACCTCGGCCGCAACCTCGGCACCGTACCGGTCGTGCTGTACGTGACCTGCACGCTCGCCGAGGACGAGGCGTTCTCCATACCCGCGGACGCCCCGCCCGGCGCCGCATCCTGCCCGTGCCCGGGGAGCCTTCCCTGCCCCGGCCTGCCGGACGCGCCCCCGTAGGCCCCGCCCGGCACCCGGCTCAGACCAGGCGGCGTATCTCCCCGCGCACCCGGTAGAACCCGCCCGAGGCCGCGTGCAGCCCGTCCACCACGTACCGGGCACCCGGCTCCCGGATCCCGCGCGGGAACTGCACGTTCCACGAGGGCTCGAACCCGCCCGACACCACCTGCACCCGCATCCGGCCGCCCTGCTGCACGCACTCCACCACCACACCGCCGGCCGGGGCCGCCGCCGCCGAGACGGTCGCCACCGCTGAGGCGGAGGCCGCCGGGGTGAACACCGGCAGCGCAGCCGCCGACTTGACGTCCACCGCCGTCGGCACGGAGCCCGCCTGGGCCGCCAGGATCGCCGCCTCGCTCGCGTCCATGCAGATCAGGGACCCGTCCGTGGTGACCAGATACAGCCGCTCGTCCAGGTACTGCATCGAAAGGGCCGAACCGCCGCCGGTGCCCAGCTTCCACAGCCGCTGCCCGTCGGCGTCGAAGCAGTAGACCGACGAGGCGTAGTCGGCGGCGAACACGTGCCGGCCGTCCGGCGAGGTGGCGCACGCGTACACGGCGGCGTCGCACCGGTACGAGGCCTCCACGGCGCCCGTCGACTTCGCCAGCCGCTGCACGAGGTGGCGCCCGGTGGCGGCGTAGACCGCGTCGTCCTCCTGCCAGCCGAACAGCACGTTGCCGTTGGTCGGCCGGTGCCACAACTGCGCCCCGCCGTCGGCCGCGTACGCCGTCACGCCCTTGTTGTGCCCGTGGTAGACCGCCCGCTCGTCCGCCCGGACCATCCACGCGTTCGAGCCCGACGACCGCCGCGACCACTGGAACTCTTCCTCGTGGTCGATGACCGTCAGCCCGCCGCTGCGGTCGGACACGCTCAGCACGCCCTCGTGGATGTCGAGCCAGAAGATGTCCACGTCCGCCGCGATGTCGTAGGCCGCGAACGGCACCTTCGACGACAGGTCGTACACCGTGCCGTCGTCACAGCCCGCGTATATCCAGAACTCGTCCGCCACCAGGCATTTCACCCCGTCCGGCAGCGAGTACCGGGCCAGTACCTCGCCCTCGTGGCTCAGCGTGTGGACGTCCCCCGCCTGGTTCCCCACCCAGCAGCGGTCCTCGTCCACATGGATGCCGAACGCCGAGGAGCCCGTACGGAACCGCCACAGCACCGGGGCCACCGCACGCGCCGTCGACGGCGCCGAGGCGACTTGGCGGCGCGACACCGCCCGGGCCGCGCGCGCACCGGCCACGGCCGGCGCGTAGCCCTTGCGGACCTTCTCGCCGATCTTCTTGGCGGCGGCCGCCCGGGCCTTCTCGACGGTCGGGAAGGAGGAGCTCTGCAACTGGCCGTCCGCGCCGATGCGCCCGTACCGCACCGAGACGGCCGTGCCGTCCACGGTCACCTCGTAGAACTTGTGGGCGCCGCCGCCGTCCTGCGACAGCTCCAGATACGTCGTCTCGCGAGCCATGACAGACCCCTCCCCAAGGCCGGGCCAACGGCTCTTCCCCGCCGGTGATCCCTCGTGAAAAACGTTAGGGCCCACCACTGACAATGGGTCCGTGCAGCTGGAAGCGATCACCTGGCAGCGGATGGCCGAGCGGCTCGCCGGCCACCTCGACGAACACGGGTCCCGGGCGGGGGAGGAGACGTGGCAGCGGGTGGGCATCGACGGGGCGCCCGCCGCCGACACGGGCGTACTCGCCGGCCACCTCGCCGACGCGCTGCGCCTGCGCAGCCGCCCGGCCCTGGTGGTGCCGGCCGAGGGGTTCCTGCGCCCGGCCTCCCTGCGCTTCGAGTTCGGCCGCGAGGACGTGGACTCCTACCTCGGCGGCTGGTACGACACCGCCGCCCTGTGGCGCGAGGTGTTCGGCCCGACCGACCCCGGCGGCACCGGCCGCGTACTGCCCGACCTCTGGGACCCGGCGACCGACCGGGCGACCCGCAGTCCGTACACCGAACTCCCGCCGGGCGGCGTCGTGATCGTGCACGGCCCCCTGTTGCTGGGCCACTGGTTCCCCTTCGACCTCAGCGTGCACGTCCGCCTCTCCCCGGGGGCGCTGGCCCGCCGCACCGGTGAGTCCGCCCGCTGGACCCTGCCCGCCTTCGCCCGCTACGAGGCCGAGACCGACCCCGCGGCACGCGCCGACGCCCTGGTCCGGGCCGACGATCCCCGCCACCCCGCCTGGACCGGTCTCACCGGCCCCACCGGCTGACCACCGCGCACCCGGTCCGTCACGGACGTACGGGATCCGCAACAACGCCATCGCGGGCCGGTGACGAACGAGATCCGGCCATCGCCCCCGGCCCCGGCCGCGCACTACGTTGACGCCACGCTTCGACGGCGGCCACCCGGTGGCGCCTTGGCAGAGGGAGACGGCAATGGGCGGACGCGGTACGGCGGTTCGGGGGCCGAGACGGTTGCGGCGGCAGGCGGCCGCCGCCCTGGCGCTCTGCGGAGCCCTGACCCTCACGGCCTGCAACGGTGACGACGGCGGCGACGCGGGCGCCGTCGGTACGGGCCCGGGCACGAGCCCGGCGAGCCCCTCGGCCACGGCCCCCGCCCCCACCGCACCCGGCGGAGCGACGCCTTCCGTCTCCCCGGCGTCCTCGAAGAAGCCGAGCCCGGGCGCCACCGCCCCGGCCAAGCCGAAGCCGCCCGCACCCGGACCCGCCTGCGCCTCCAAGGACGCCGTCTCGCCGAACGAGATCGCCGTCTACCGCTACACCCCCGAGGGCGGCCAGTACAGCCTGATCGTCAAGCACGGCCACTGGGCCTGCCCCGTCGCGGGCGGTGCCACCCCCTTCGTGACGGTCGGCGAGGAGACCTGGATCCCGATCGCCGAGGACGCCAAGATCGGAGCCCACGACCCGATCCTCTCCGGCTCCGCGAACAAGCCGATCACCACGCACGAGCTCACCTCGTGGCTGGAGACCCACCCGAACAAGGGCCTGGTGTTCCACTACAACGTGAACAAGGCGGGCGTGATCGACACCCTCGGCCAGGAGGAATACACCTCGTAGTCCCCCCGCGGTCGCAGTCGCCGCTACGGGCGCCCGCCCAGCCGGGTCACCGCCCGCGCGGCGGCCCGGCACCCCGCCCGTGCCGCGTCCGCAGGGTCCGCGCCCGCGAGCCGGGCCGCCAGGAACCCGCCGGTGAACGCGTCCCCGGCCCCCGTCGAGTCCACTGCCTCGGCCGGCTCCGCCGACACCTCGGCGGTCACTCGGCCCCCCTGCGCCACCAGCGCCCCGGCCGCACCCCGGGTGACCACCACCAGCGGCACCCGGCGGCTCAGTTCGGCCGCCGCCCGCGCCGGCCCGGCCCGCTCCGGCAGTCCGGCCAGCAGTCGCGCCTCGTCCTCGTTGGGCAGCAGCACGCCGATCCCCGCCACCTCGTCGAGGAAGCGCTGCGGGCCCAGCCCGGCCAGGAACCCCGCCGAGGCCGGGTCCACGCTCACCGGCACGCCCCGGGCACGGGCGGCCCGCAACGCGACCAGGGCCAGTTCGCGGCTGCTGTCGGCGAAGAACAGGTAGCCGGACAGGTGCAGATGGGCGGCGCCCTCCAGCAGGGCCGGAGCCCAGTCCTGCGGGGTGAGCCGCAGCGCGGCGCCGCTGTCGGTGAGGAAGGTCCGCTCCGCGTCCCCGCCGACCAGCGCCACCACCGTCCCGGTCGGCTCGGCCGGATCGATTATCAGCCGCGGCCGCACCCCCGAGTCCCGCAGGGACTGCTCGTGCCACCGGGCCGATTCGGTGCCCACCCGCGCGAGCAGGCGTACGTCCGCCACCCCCGCGTGGGCCGCCCAGCAGGCCGCGTTAGCCCCGGCGCCGCCCGGCAGGGTCCGGATCCGGGCGGCCGTGTCCGTGGCCGGGGCCAACGGCTCCGGATGGACCGCCACGACATCCGTCACCACGTCCCCGACGACCAGCAGCGCCCCGCGCGCGCCGACGGGCCCGCGATCGGTGGCCGCCGTCACGGACGCGCCGCCCAGGCTCCCGCGATCCTGGCCCCGAGCGCCACGTTGCCCCGTACCGCGGCGAGGTTCGCCTCCAGCGAGGCCCCACCCGTGGCCCGTACCAGGAACCCCAGCAGGAACGGGGTCACCGCCTGTCCCGTGATCCCGCGCTCATGACACTCCTCCAACGCCTCGGCCAGCACCCGGTCGTGCAGCTGCGGATCCAACTGCTCCGCCTCCGCCACCGGATTGGCCACCAGCAGCGCCGAGTCCGGCCCGCCGAGGGCGTCCTGGGCGGCCATGACCGCGGCCACCTCCTGCGGCCGGTGGACGGTCCAGTCCACCGGTTCGCCGGAACTGGCCAGGTAGAACCCGGGGAAACGTTCCGTCCCGTACCCCAGGATCCCCACCCCGAGCGTCTCCAGCCGCTGCAGCGTCGCCGGTACGTCCAGGATCGACTTCACCCCGGCGCACACCACCGTGATCCGCGTCCGTGCCAGCAGCGCCAGATCCGCCGACTCGTCCTGCGTCTGCGCGTACTCCCGGTGTACGCCGCCCAGCCCGCCCGTGGCGAACACCCGCAGCCCCGCCCGCGCGGCCAGGAAAGCCGTCGCGGACACCGTCGTCGCACCGGTCGCGCCCGTCGCGAGCGCGGGCGCCAGATCCCGGTGGCCGAGCTTGCGGACCCCCTCGCCGCCCGCGATCCGCTCCAGCTGCGCCTTGTCGAGCCCGGCGTACGCCACACCGTCGACGACGGCGATCGTGGCCGGTACCGCGCCCTCGGCGCGCACCAGCGCCTCCAGTTCCGCGCCCACGGCGAGATTGCGGGGGCGCGGCAGACCGTGCGCGATGATCGTCGACTCCAGCGCCACGACGGGACGACCGCGCTCCAGCGCCTCGCGGACCTCTTCGGACAGGACGGGGACCTCGGATGATGTGTGCATGTCCCATCCATGGCACGCGATCACGGCCCCCAAACGCCGCCGCCCCACCCTCGCCGAACCCGTCCGAGTGGCGTGCCCCGAACTCCCGGACGTGCGCGCCTTCCACGACGACCTCGCCGACCGGGACCACCCCCCGCTACGCGGACCGGGAGCGGCTGGACAGGTTGACCTGTCCGGCGGGCGGAGCATGGACGTTGTGGTCACCGCGGAGCGCCGGACGGGCGGATTAGGGTGACTCGCCATGAGCACCAGTGAGCACGGCCCCGCCTCGTTCGCCGTATCCGTACCGGACGCCGAACTGGAGGTCGAGGACCTCGATCCCGGCCAGATCCTCTCCGGCGAGCCCGTCGTGACGGGCAAGGTGCTGTGGGAGTCCCCCGACGGCACGCAGGTGCGAGGCATCTGGCAGATCACCCCGGGCGTGGTCACCGACACCGAGGCCAACGAACTGTTCGTGGTGGTCGGCGGCCGCGCCACCATCGAGGTCGAGGGCGGCGCGACCCTGGAGGTGGGCCCGGGCTCGGCCTGCGTGCTCCGGGAGGGCGACAAGACCACCTGGACCGTCCACGAAACGCTGCGCAAGGCCTACCACATCAGCTACTAGCGGCAGGGGCGGGCGCCGCGGGGTGGCGGCGCGCGGTGAACAGGGCCAGCGCCGCCATCGGCAGCAGGAGGGCCGCGCCGATCGCGTTCAGCCAGCCGTAGCCCGCGTGCGACATGACCAGCCCGGCGGCCGCGCCGCCCACGCCCGCGCAGGTGTTCATCGTGAGGTCGCTCAGGCCCTGTACGGCGGCCCGCGCGGCCTGCGGCACCGAGTCGGTGAGCAGGGCCGAGCCGGAGACCATCCCGGCGGACCAGCCGAGGCCCAGCAGGAACAGCCCGATCGCGCTCTGCGTGTGGCTCGGCCCGGCGGTGCCGGCGAGCAGGGCGGCCACCGACAGCAGACCGGCCGCCAGGCCGATCACGGCCAGCCGGCCGACCCGGTCGGCCAGCCACCCCATGAGCGGCGAGAAGGCGAACATGCCCGCGATGTGACCGCTGATCACCAGGCCGACGAGCTCCAGCGTGGCGCCGTGGTGGCCGAGGTCGACCGGGGTCATCACCATGATCGAGACCATGGCGGTGTGGGACACCGCGACGGTGACCAGGGCCAGGCGCGCCCGCGGCGAGGCCTTGACGGCCGCGAACCCGGCGCGCAGCGAGCGGCCGCCCTCGGCCTGCTCCGCGGGCGAGGCCAGCGCCCGGGCCGTCAGCAGCGGGTCCGGCCGCAGGAAGAGGCCGATCAGCGCGCCGGTGAGGACGAAGACGGCACCGGCCCAGACGAAGGGGCCCGCCGTCTCGGGTATGGAGGTCCCGGCGAAGCTGCGGCCGGCCGGGGCGGAGAGGTTGGGGCCGAGCACCGCGCCCAGGGTCGAAGCCCAGACGACGAGGGAGACGGCCCGCGCCCTGCGGTCCGGGGCGGCGAGGTCTGCGGCCGCGAACCGGGCCTGGAGATTGGCGGAGGAGGCGGCGCCGAAGGCGGCCATGCCGAGCATCAGCAGCGGGAAGTTCTTGATCGCGGCGGCGAGGACCACCAGGCCCGCGCCGAGCGCGCCGATCCCGTACCCGAGGACCAGCCCCGGCCGCCGCCCGCGCGCGGTCATGAGGGCGGCGAGCGGGAGGGAGACCGCCGCGGTGCCGATCACGGCGGCCGTGGAGGCGAACCCGGACAGCGCTTCGGTGCCGCTGACCTCCGTGGCGAGGACCGGGGCCAGGGCGATGCTGATGGGCACGCCGACGCCGCCCAGCATCTGGCTCGCGATCAGTACCGCGCAGACGCGGCGCTGGAGCCGGGGCAGGTCCGCAGGGCTCAGGGGCGGGGTGGGGCGGGCGGTGCCGGATTCGGTGCCGGATATCGCGGTCATGCCGTCCACCCCCGTCGCGGCGGCGCGGGGCTGTGTACGGGCGCGGTGCGGCCGGAGGCGGTGGAAGTGGTCACCGCGGCAGTTTCCCACCCCTCGCGGCCGGACGGAACGGGGGCCGCACCCCCTGCGCCCGGCCCGGGCTCCGGCCCCGCCGCACCCCTCAGAACAGCGGCTGCGGAAGGACGCCCTCCAGGGCCAGCAGGCTGCGCTTGGTCTCCACGCCGCCGCCGAAGCCGCCGATGCCGCCGTCGTTCTCCACGACCCGGTGGCAGGCCACCACGAGCGGCAGCGGGTTCGACCCCATGGCGTTGCCCACGGCCTGGGCCGCGCCCGGCTGGCCGACCCGGGCCGCGAGCTCCCCGTAGCCGACGACCGCCCCGTACGGCACCGAGCGGTCCAGCTCCTGGAGCACCTGCCGGTTGAAGCCGGAGCTGAGCCGCCAGTCCAGCGGCAGCTCGAAGCGCTTGAGCGAGCCCGCGAAGTACGCCTCCAGCTGGCGTATCGGCTCGGCGAGCAGCACCTCCTGACCCGGCGCCGGGCGCCAGGCGTCGGCGCCGAGCCGGGAGACGAGGGAGCCGATCATCTTGTCGACCCGGTCCGGCCCGGCGTGGAACTCGACCCGGACCAGTCCCTCCGGGGTCGCGGCCAGGAGCAGAGGGCCGATGTCGCTGGGGACGACGGTCCATTCGAGGTGCGGCCCGCGGGGCCGCTCGGTGCTGTCCACCCCTCCACCGTAAGGGGAGGGTCCGACAACCCGGCGCGACCGTCCCCAAGGCGCGACCGTCCCCCCGGCGCGACCGTGCCCCCGGGGGGACTAGTAGGCGAAGGACCCCAGCACCGCCTGGTGCACGACGTCCGGGGCGTTGGTGATGATCCCGTCCACGCCCATCCCCTGCACCTTCCGCGCCGTCGCCGCGTCGTCGACGATCCAGGTGTCCACCTCCATCGTCTTGCCGTGGGCTCCCCGCAGGTCGTGCACCGCCGCCACCCAGTCGGCCGAGATGGTGGTGTGCCACGGGTTGATCCGGTCCGTGAACCCGGCGTACTTCGGCAGCTCGGCGACGGTCGGGGTGCCCAGGAAGGCCGTCACGAGGTCCGGGCGCAGGTCGTGCACGATGCGCACGGAGTCGGCGCTGAAGCTCTGGACGACCAGCCGGCGCTCCACGTGGTCGGGGTCGAGCCAGCCGGCCTCGTCCAGTACCTGGAGGGTCTGCTTCTCGACGCCGGGGTAGAGCTCGGGCTTCTTGGTCTCCAGCAGCAGCCGCTGCCGGTTGCGCTCCACCCGGTCGAGGTACTGCCGCAGGGTCGGTACGCGCTCGCCCGCGTACTCCTCGCCGAACCAGCTGCCCGCGTCGAGCGTGGCGATCTCCGCCGCCGTGAAGTCCTTGACCCGCCAGGGCTTGCGGTCCGGGAACGCCTGCTCGACGTCGGTGGTGCGGGCCAGGGTGTCGTCGTGGACCACGACCAGCTCGCCGTCCTTGGTGCGCTGGACGTCGTTCTCGACCCAGTCGAAGCCCAGCCGCATCGCGAGGTCGATCGCGGCGAGGGTGTTCTCCGGGGCGTATGCCGAGGCCCCCCGGTGGGCGTACACGACGGGCCCCAGCAGCCCCGGAGCGCCGGCGGTGCCGGTGGGTCCGGTGGCTCCCGTGGCTCCGGTGGGGCCCCTGGAGTCGGAGGGGGACGAGGGGACGGAGAGATCGGTGGCGGCGGCCGCGGCCGTCCCGCCCAGCAGGGTCAGGGTGAATCCCAGGAATGCGGCGGCGGCCGCGGCGGCGGGTCGGACGTACATGTGCGTTCTCCTCGGTTCGGGAGCCCTGTTCCTGCGTCAGACGCGTGCGGACTGGCAGACGTTGCGGCGATGCACTACACGGGTGACCATTACGGCGATCATGCGGTCGAAGATCACCGCGCCGCCACCGAACTACGACAAACGGACCAGAAAGGAGGACTGCCGCGCCGTCCGCCGGACGCGCCGGGCCGGACCCGCCGCAGCGCCGGAGAGCCGAGCGGCTGCGTGAGTGTCAGTGGGGGGTCGTACGGTGGACTCATGCGGCCCGTATCGAAGATCGAACGCACGGTGGCGCCTTTCGAGGTCGTCAGCTCCTACCAGCCCAGCGGCGACCAGCCGGCGGCCATCGCCGAGCTGGAGAAGCGCATCCGTGCAGGTGAGAAGGATGTCGTCCTGCTGGGTGCGACCGGCACCGGCAAGTCGGCGACCACCGCCTGGATGATCGAGAAGCTCCAGCGCCCGACCCTCGTGATGGCGCCGAACAAGACGCTCGCCGCCCAGCTGGCGAACGAGTTCCGTGAGCTCCTGCCGAACAACGCCGTCGAGTACTTCGTCTCGTACTACGACTACTACCAGCCCGAGGCGTACGTACCGCAGTCGGACACCTACATCGAGAAGGACTCCTCGATCAACGAGGAGGTGGAGCGGTTGCGCCACTCCGCCACCAACTCGCTCCTCACCCGGCGTGACGTGATCGTCGTCGCCTCCGTGTCCTGCATCTACGGCCTCGGCACCCCGCAGGAGTACGTCGACCGGATGGTCCCCCTCAAGGTCGGCGAGGAGATGGACCGGGACCAGCTGCTGCGCCGCTTCGTCGACATCCAGTACACGCGCAACGACGTGGCCTTCACCCGCGGCACCTTCCGCGTGCGCGGGGACACCATCGAGATCTTCCCGGTCTACGAGGAACTGGCCGTCCGCATCGAGATGTTCGGCGACGAGATCGAGGCCCTCTCCACCCTGCACCCGCTGACCGGCGAGGTCATCAGCGAGGACCGCGAGCTGTACGTCTTCCCCGCCAGCCACTACGTCGCCGGCCCCGAGCGTATGGAGAAGGCGGTCCGCGGCATCGAGGCGGAGCTGGCCGAGCGCCTCGCCGAGCTGGAGAAGCAGGGCAAGATGCTGGAGGCCCAGCGGCTGCGCATGCGCACCACGTACGACCTGGAGATGATGCGCCAGATCGGGTCCTGCTCCGGCATCGAGAACTACTCGCTGCACATGGACGACCGCGAGCGCGGCTCCGCGCCCAACACCCTCATCGACTACTTCCCCGAGGACTTCCTCCTCGTCATCGACGAGTCGCACGTCACCGTGCCCCAGATCGGCGCCATGTACGAGGGCGACGCCTCGCGCAAGCGGACCCTGGTCGACCACGGGTTCCGGCTGCCCTCGGCCCTCGACAACCGGCCGCTGAAGTGGGAGGAGTTCCAGGAGCGCATCGGCCAGACGGTCTACCTGTCGGCGACCCCCGGCAAGTACGAGCTCTCCCGCGGTGACGGCTTCGTCGAGCAGATCATCCGCCCCACCGGGCTCATCGACCCCGAGGTCGTGGTCAAGCCCACCGAGGGGCAGATCGACGACCTCGTCCACGAGATCCGCGGGCGCGTGGAGAAGGACGAGCGCGTCCTGGTCACCACCCTCACCAAGAAGATGGCCGAGGACCTCACGGACTACTTCCTGGAGCTCGGCATCCAGGTGCGCTACCTGCACAGCGACGTCGACACGCTGCGCCGCATCGAGCTGCTGCGCGAGCTGCGCGCCGGCGAGTACGACGTCCTGGTCGGCATCAACCTGCTGCGCGAGGGCCTCGACCTGCCCGAGGTCTCGCTGGTGGCGATCCTCGACGCCGACAAGGAGGGCTTCCTGCGCTCCGGGACCTCGCTGATCCAGACCATCGGCCGCGCGGCGCGCAACGTCTCCGGTCAGGTCCACATGTACGCGGACAAGATGACCCCGGCGATGGAGAAGGCCATCGAGGAGACCAACCGGCGCCGGGAGAAGCAGATCGCGTACAACACGGCGAACGGGATCGACCCGCAGCCGCTGCGCAAGAAGATCAACGACATCGTCGCCACCATCGCCCGCGAGGAGCTGGACACCGAACAGCTGCTCGGCACCGGTTACCGCCAGGGGAAGGACGGCAAGCCCGCCAAGGCTCCCGTACCGTCGCTCGGCGTGGTCAAGGCGGGCCAGGTCACCGTGGGCGGCAAGCAGGTCAAGGGCGCCAAGGCGGCCAAGGCCGCCAAGGACGCCGCGGCGCTGACGGACCGTCCGGCGGAGGAACTGGCCGCGCTCATCGAGCAGATGACCGAGCGGATGCGCGGAGCCGCCGCCGAGCTCCAGTTCGAGGTCGCGGCCCGGATCCGCGACGAGGTGGGCGAGCTGAAGAAGGAGCTGCGACAGATGAGGGAAGCGGGCCTCGCCTGACCCGGAGCCGGTCAGTAGGGTTGGCGGCAGCCGCAGGTACACATGCGCACCCACATCGGGGGCGGGCTAGGGAGAGGGGACAGCGCGTGACGGTCAACATGACCAAGGGTCAGGCCATCAGTCTGCAGAAGCAGGACGGGGGCACGCTGACCGCGGTCCGGATGGGCCTCGGCTGGCAGGCCGCCAAGCGCCGCGGACTGTTCGGCTCGCGGACCCGGGAGATCGACCTGGACGCGTCGGCGGTGCTCTTCGCCGACAAGCAGCCGGTGGACGTGGTGTTCTTCCGCCACCTGCAGAGCGACGACGGCTCGGTCCGGCACACCGGTGACAACCTCGTCGGCGGCGCCGGCCAGGGCGGGGACGACGAGTCGATCCTCGTCGACCTCCAGCGCGTGCCGGTGCACATCGACCAGATCGTCTTCACGGTGAACTCGTTCACCGGCCAGACGTTCCAGGAGGTGCAGAACGCGTTCTGCCGCATCGTCGACGAGACCAACGGCCAGGAGCTGGCGCGCTACACGCTGGACGGCGGCGGCCAGTACACCGCGCAGATCATGGCGAAGGTGTCGCGGGCGGGCAGCGGCTGGCAGATGACGGCCCTCGGCAACCCGGCCAACGGCCGGACCTTCCAGGACCTGATGCCGGCGATCCTGCCGCACCTGTAAGCGGCAGCGGCGCGCAAGCGCGGAACAGAACAGAACAGAGCGGACGAGCAAGGGCACGGGGGAGGGCTGCAGGATGACGGCCGAATTGGTCCGGGGGCAGAACCACCCCCTGTCCCAGGCGCGGGTGGAGATCAGGGTCTCGGCGGGTACGCCCGTACTGGCCCTGGTCTCGGCCTGCGATGACGCGGGCCGGCTGGCCGGCCCCGATGCGGTGGCCCACCCCGGTGCCCGGCACCTGCCCGGAGTGCAGGTGCCGGAGGCGGTGGCGGGCGAGCACCGCTTCGCCGTCGACCTCGACGCCGTCGCGCCCGCCGTGCACCGGCTCGGGGTGGTCCTCGTCCTGCCGCCCGGCGGCCCGGCGCGCTTCGGCGCGGCGCCCGCCTCGTACGTCGCGGTCGCCGACCCGGAGGGTGCCGAGCTCGCCGGGTACACGCTGACCGGCCTGGACGCCGAGACCGCCGTCGTGGCCCTGGAGCTCTACCGGCGCCAGGGCGCCTGGAAGGTCCGCGCCGTCGGCCAGGGGTACGCCGAGGGGCTCGGCGCGCTGCTCGCCGACGCCGGGCTGGGCGGCCCGGCCGCCACCGCCCTGGCGGAGGTGGCCACCGGGCTGGTGCCCTGCGGCGACATCACCCTGGCCGCCCTGCCGACGGCCGCTCCGCCGACCGTTCCGCACGGCCTGCGGGCCCCGCAGGACGCCGCGCCCGCGCCCGCCCCGCCGTCGCCCCCGCCGGCCCCGGAGCCGCTTCCCGCCACCGGCGCCCCGTACCCGGGAACCTCGCCCGCCACCACCCCCGGAGCCGCACCCGGTCCCTCGTCCGCCGACACCATCGGCGGACCGCCCACCATCGACTACGCCCACCCCCGCCGCCGCACGACCACCGAGCCCCCCGAGCCCGGCCCGCGCGCCGTCCCCTCTCCAGAGGCGGACCGGCCCCCCGCCCCCGTCGCGGGCGACGCGAGCGGCTGGTCCCTGGAGGAGCGGCTCTACAACCAGGTCTGGGGCATGTTCGAGGACCTGGCCCGGTCCGTGGCGGCCTACCGCAGCGCGTGCGACTTCGCCGAGTCCCGGATGGACCGAGAGCTCGACGACGCGCTGTCCGACCCCCGGCTGCGCCTCGCGGGCACCGGCAATGCCGCCCGCGACGCGGCCCGAGCCCGCCACGAGGAGCTCGTCGCCCAGGCCAAGGCCGTGCTCGACCGGGACCTCGCCCAGCTGATCGCCGAGTCCGAGGTGGTCGAGCCCGCGCTGCCGGCCCCGTACGCCCGCTGGGCCAACCCCGTCTGGCACGGGCACGGGGTTCCCGAGGAGGCCCCCCTGGCCCTGCGCCTCGGTGACCTGCACCTGCCCGAGCGGCCCGACCTGCGCATCCCCATGCTGGTGCGGGCCCCGCTGGAGCGCGGGCTGTGGATCGACAACGGCCGCACCGGCTCCGAGGCCGCGATGACCATGGACACCGACCGGCTGCGCCTGGCCGCCATGGACATGGCCGTCGCCCACGCCGTCCGGCTGCTCGCGGTCCACCCCGGCGACCGGTTCTCCGTGCACGTCATCGACGCGGCCGGGGCGGGGGCCGCCTCCCTGGCGCCGCTCGTCGCGGCCGGGGTGCTGGCCGGGCCGCCCGCCGCCGGGGCCGCCGGGGTCACCCGGACCCTGGAGGCGCTGACCCGCCGGGTGGACCTCGTACAGATGGCCGTGCGGGCCGGGGCGCCCGAGGACCTGCCGCCGGACGTGGACGTCGCCGACCAACTGCTGATCGTGCACGACTTCCCGCACGGGTTCGACGACCGGGCCGTCACCCGGTTGCGCTACCTGGCCGACGAGGGTCCGGCGGTCGGCGTGCACCTGCTGATGGTGGCGGACCGTGACGAGGCCTCGGCGTACGGGCCGCTGCTGGATCCGCTGTGGCGCTCGCTCATGCGGCTGTCGCCGGTGCCCGACAACCACCTCGCCGACCCGTGGGTGGGCCATGCCTGGACCTTCGAGCCGGACCTGCCGCCACCGGGCAGCCGGGTCCTGGAGCGGACCCTGGAACGGATCGCCGCCGCCCGGCGCGATGCCCGCCCATGACCGTTCCTTGGTCTTCTCTTTACCTTCAGGCGCTCTGACGGGTACCCTGGGCACGCGGAGGGGAGTATTCCTGCTTTCCTGCTACGGCGTACCCGTCAATACGGACCACTGCGGTCGTGTGAACCGCAGTCGGTCCCGGGGCGCCGGCCCACGGCCTCCAGGCCGCCCGGGTGGAAGAGACCTCCGGCAGCGATGACGCTGACATGTGTGCTGAGCCATCTGCCGGAGGCGAATTAGCAGTGGACGTTTCGTGGACCCTCTGGGTGCTGACCATTCTCGGTCTGTGCATCCTCATCGGCGCCGATTTCTTCATCGGCCGCAAACCGCATGACGTATCGATCAAGGAAGCGGGCACCTGGACGGTCGTCTGGATCGTCCTCGCCGCGCTCTTCGGCCTCGGCCTGTGGTTCTTCGGCAACGGCCAGGCCTCGCAGGAGTTCTTCGCCGGCTTCATCACCGAGAAGTCCCTGAGCGTCGACAACCTCTTCGTCTTCGTCCTGATCATGGCGAAGTTCGCGGTGCCCTCCCACCTCCAGCAGCGCGTTCTGCTGGTGGGCGTGCTGATCGCCCTGGTACTGCGCGCGATCTTCATCGCCGCCGGTGCGGCGATCATCGCCAGCTTCTCGTGGGTCTTCTACATCTTCGGCGCGTTCCTGATCTACACCGCCTGGAAGCTGATCCAGGAGGCGCGCAAGGACGAGGACGAGGAGGAGTTCGAGGAGAACCGCCTCCTCAAGACCGTCGAGAAGAAGTTCGGCGTCGCCGACAAGTACCACGGCACCAAGCTGTTCATCGAGAGCAACGGCAAGCGCGTCCTGACCCCCCTGATGGTCGTCATGCTCGCCATCGGCACCACCGACGTGCTGTTCGCCCTGGACTCGATCCCCGCGATCTTCGGCCTCACCCAGGACCCGTACATCGTCTTCACGGCCAACGCCTTCGCCCTGATGGGTCTGCGCCAGCTGTACTTCCTCATCGGCGGCCTGCTCAAGAAGCTGGTCCACCTCAGCTACGGCCTGTCGATCATCCTCGGGTTCATCGGCGTCAAGCTGGTGCTGCACGCCCTGCACGAGTCCGGACTGGACGTACCGGTCGTCTCGATCCCGGTCTCCCTCGGAGTGATCTGCGGTGTCCTCGTGATCACCACGATCACCAGCCTGATCGCCTCGAAGAAGCAGGCGGCCGCCGAGGCCGCCGCCCGCCCGGAGAGCATCGACGCGTAGGGACGCGGGCCCCTCGGGGCCTACGCGGGGGCGGCCGCTTCGGCCGCCCCCTTTCCCGTACCCGCGCCCGTCCGCGCCCGCACGACCGCCGGGTTCGTCTCCGGCAGCAGCGCGAAGCAGACCAGGCTCAGCAGGGCGATCCCACTCAGGTACAGGGCGACGCCCCACGGCGGACCGGAGCCCGCCGCCAGCGCCGTCGCCACGATCGGGGTCAGCGCCCCGCCCAGCACCCCGCCCAGGTTGTAGCCCACGGCCGCGCCGGTGCAGCGGATCCGCGGGGCGTACAGCTCCGGCACGTACGCGCCGACCACGGCGAACATCGTCACCATGCCCAGCAGCCCGCCGAGGCAGCCCAGCGTCATCAGCAGCGGGTCCGCCGTCCGCAGCAGCGCGACGAACGGGAACATCCACACCAGGCACATCGCACTGCCGATCAGGCACAGCGGCCGCCGCCCGTACCGGTCGCCGAGCACCGCCACCACCGGGGTCAGCGTGCCCTTGAGGGCGACGGCCGCCATGATGCAGGCCAGCATCACCGTGCGGTCGACCTTGAGGTGCTCGGTGGCGTACGCGAGGGACCAGGTGGTGACCGAGTAGAAGACCGCGTACCCGGCGGACAGGGCCCCGCCGGTCAGCAGCACCAGCCGCCAGTGCCCGCGCACGACCTCGGTCAGCGGGGCGTCGGAGCGCCGGCCGGTCTCCGCGAGGGCGCGGAACTGCGGGGTCTCCTCCACCGAGCGGCGCAGCCACAGCCCGGCGACGGCCAGTACCCCGGCCGCCCAGAACGGCACGCGCCAGCCCCAGGACGTGAACTGCGCGTCGGTCAGCGTCGCGGACAGGGTCAGGGTCATGCCGTTGGCCAGCAGGAAGCCCAGCGGCGGCCCCACCTGCGGGAAGCTGGCCCACAGCCCGCGCCGCTGCTCGGGGGCGTGCTCGGCGGTCAGCAGGACCGCGCCGCCCCATTCGCCGCCGAGGCCGAGCCCCTGGAGGAAGCGCAGCAGGAGCAGCAGCAGGGGCGCCGCCGCGCCGATCGTCGCGTACGTGGGCACGCAGCCCACGGCGACCGTGGCGAGGCCGGTGAGGAGCAGGGAGCCGAGCAGGACCGGGCGGCGGCCGTAGCGGTCGCCGATGTGGCCGAAGACGACCGAGCCCAGCGGGCGGGCGAGGAAGCCGACGCCGAAGGTGCCGAAGGCGGCGAGGGTCCCGGCGAGCGGGGAGAAGGACGGGAAGAACAGCGGGCCGAGCACGAGGGCCGCGGCCGTGCCGTAGACGAAGAAGTCGTAGAACTCGATGGCGGTCCCGGCGAGCGAGGCCATCGCCAGCCGCAGCATCGAGGGCGGCCGGGGAACCGCGCGACGGGGGAGGGCGGGGGAGGGGTCTTGTTGCATGGTGCAGCAACTACCCCTCCCCACACCCCCAGGACGTGAGTTCGGTCATCTTCGACCGGAAGGAGTGCTTCCTGTCGCGGTGTTGACCGGGGACCGGGCGCCGGGGCGCCCGCTACCAGCCGCGCTCGCGCCATTCGGCCAGGTGCGGCCGCTCGGCGCCGAGCGTGGTGTCGTTGCCGTGGCCCGGGTAGACCCAGGTCTCGTCCGACAACTGCTCGAAGAGCTTGTGCTCGACGTCGTCGACCAGCTGCTCGAAGGCCTTCGGGTCGCCCCAGGTGTTGCCGACGCCGCCCGGGAAGAGGCAGTCGCCGGTGAAGACGTGCGCGTGCCCGTGCGGGTCGTCGTAGATCAGGGCGATGGAGCCGGGGGTGTGGCCGACCAGGTGGCGGGCGGTCAGCGTGACCCGGCCGACCGTGACCGTGTCCCCGTCCGCCACCGGCACGTCGGTCGCCACCGGGATGCCCTCGGCGTCGTGGACGCCCGCGTAGGTGCGCGCCCCGGTCGCCTCGACGACCTCCGCGAGGGCGCCCCAGTGGTCGCCGTGCCGGTGGGTGGTGACGACGGCGGCGATGCCGTCGTCCCCGATCAGGTTGAGCAGGGTCTCCGGCTCGGCGGCCGCGTCGATCAGCAGCTGCTGGTCGGTGGCCCGGCAGCGCAGCAGGTACGCGTTGTTGTTCATGGGGCCCACCGCGACCTTGGAAATCATCAGGTCCGGGAGTTCGTGCACGTCGGCCGGACCGCCGACCTTGACTGCTCCGCTGTACGTCATGTCCTGATCCTAGAGCGGGGGAAGGGCCGGGAGGGGCCCGCCGACCACGGTGAGGTGTGCGCCCCGGTCCCCGCGGCCCGCCAGCCAGCCGAGGAGCTCGGCGCCGGTGCCCAGGAGGGTGACCGGTCCGCCCCCGGAGCCGCCGGTGTGCCAGGTGGAGCCGTCGCCGTCGCCCGCGATCTGGAGGGTCACCGGGGGCACCTCCGGGCGGCCGGACCAGCGGTCGGCGAGGAAGGCGATCTCGCGGGCGGTGAACTCCGTCGGCAGGTCGGAGAGCTCGTAGCCGATGTTCAGGTCGACGTGGTGCAGCTCGATCTCGACGAGGCGGCGGAACGGCACGTTCGAGGCGAGATCGGTGACCCCGTTGCGCAGCTCCACCGTGCGCGACCAGTCCTGGTCCCGCTCGGTCTGGGCCAGGAAGGCGGCGTGGGTCGCGCGCACGTCGCAGAGCTGGACGTCCAGCTCGCGCGGGGCGTCGCGCTCGATGTCGCGGTCGCGGGCCTCGGCGCTCTCGTACATCGGGCGGCCGGTGAAGACGTTGACGAGGGCGTCCGCGTTGCGCGCCAGGTGGGCGAGCACGTGGCCGCGGCTCCAGCCGGGGAGATGTGACTCTTCGGCCAGGGCGGCGTTGTCCAGTTTCGCGAGAGCGGTCAGCATTCGGTCCGTGGCTTCACGTACAGATTGCAGGTCGTGCACATGATCAGTCATGGATCCGAGCCTAGTGCCGCAGACCCCTGGCCACACGAACGGGTGAACCCGTCTGCCGAGTGCCGTAAATCGAATGCGCGTGCTATACGCTCGAAGTCCAAGCTCTTCTCCATCGCAGAGGCGCCCACCCAGCCAGCCGTACGCTGGACAGTCGGGGGCCCCGTGCCCCCGCTCTCTCAAGAAAGGTGCGGACCGGCGTGACCGACCGTCTCATCGTTCGTGGCGCTCGCGAGCACAACCTCAAGAACGTCTCGCTCGACCTGCCCCGCGACTCGCTCATCGTCTTCACCGGACTCTCCGGTTCGGGCAAGTCCTCCCTGGCCTTCGACACGATCTTCGCCGAGGGCCAGCGCCGCTACGTCGAGTCGCTCTCGTCGTACGCCCGCCAGTTCCTGGGGCAGATGGACAAGCCCGACGTGGACTTCATCGAGGGGCTCTCGCCGGCCGTCTCGATCGACCAGAAGTCGACCTCGCGCAACCCGCGCTCGACGGTCGGCACCATCACCGAGGTCTACGACTACCTCCGCCTGCTCTTCGCGCGCATCGGCAAGCCCCACTGCCCCGAGTGCCGCCGCCCCATCTCGCGCCAGTCGCCGCAGGCGATCGTCGACAAGGTGCTCGCCCTTCCCGAGGGCAGCCGCTTCCAGGTGCTCTCGCCACTGGTGCGCGAGCGCAAGGGCGAGTTCGTCGACCTCTTCTCCGACCTCCAGACCAAGGGCTACAGCCGGGCGCGGGTGGACGGGGAGACCGTCCAGCTCTCCGAGCCGCCCACCCTGAAGAAGCAGGAGAAGCACACGATCGAGGTGGTCATCGACCGCCTCACCGTCAAGGAGAGCGCCAAGCGCCGGCTCACCGACTCCGTGGAGACCGCCCTCGGGCTCTCCGGCGGCATGGTGATCCTGGACTTCGTCGACCTCGCCGAGGACGACCCCGAGCGTGAGCGGATGTACTCCGAGCACCTCTACTGCCCGTACGACGACCTGTCCTTCGAGGAGCTGGAGCCGCGCTCCTTCTCCTTCAACTCGCCCTTCGGCGCCTGCCCCGAGTGCACCGGCATCGGTACGCGCATGGAGGTGGACCCGGAGCTGATCGTCCCCGACGAGGACAAGTCCCTCGACGAGGGCGCGGTCTCGCCGTGGTCCCTCGGCCACACCAAGGACTACTTCCAGCGGCTGATCGGCGCGCTCGCCGGGGAGCTGGGCTTCCGTACGGACATCCCGTGGGCCGGACTGCCCGTGCGGGCGAAGAAGGCCCTGCTGTACGGGCACAAGACGCAGATCGAGGTCCGCTACCGCAACCGGTACGGGCGGGAGCGGGCGTACACGACGGCCTTCGAGGGCGCCGTGCCGTTCGTCAAGCGCCGGCACGCCGAGTCCGAGAGCGACGCCAGCCGCGAGCGCTTCGAGGGCTACATGCGCGAGGTGCCCTGTCCGACCTGTGAGGGCACGCGCCTGAAGCCGATCGTGCTCGCGGTGACGGTGATGGACAAGTCCATCGCCGAGGTCGCCGCGATGTCGATCAGCGAGTGCGCGGACTTCCTGGGGCGGATGCGGCTCGACGCCCGTGACAAGAAGATCGCCGAGCGGGTCCTGAAGGAGGTCAACGAGCGGCTGCGCTTCCTCGTCGACGTCGGCCTGGACTACCTGTCGCTGAACCGCGCCGCCGGCACCCTCTCGGGCGGTGAGGCCCAGCGCATCCGGCTGGCCACGCAGATCGGCTCCGGCCTGGTGGGCGTGCTGTACGTACTGGACGAGCCGTCCATCGGCCTGCACCAGCGGGACAACCACCGGCTGATCGAGACGCTGGTGCGGCTGCGGGACATGGGCAACACGCTCATCGTCGTCGAGCACGACGAGGACACCATCAAGGTGGCCGACTGGGTGGTGGACATCGGCCCGGGCGCCGGTGAGCACGGCGGCAAGGTCGTGCACAGCGGCTCGCTGAAGGAGCTGTTGAAGAACTCCGAGTCGATGACCGGGCAGTACCTGTCCGGGAAGCGGTCCATCCCGGTGCCGGACATCCGCCGGCCCGTGAACGGGGAGCGGAAGCTGACCGTCCACGGCGCCAAGGAGAACAACCTGCGGGACATCGACGTGTCCTTCCCGCTGGGCGTGCTCACGGCGGTGACGGGCGTATCGGGGTCGGGCAAGTCGACGCTGGTCAACGACATCCTGTACACGCACCTGGCGCGCGAGCTGAACGGCGCCCGCTCGGTGCCGGGACGGCACACGCGGGTGGACGGGGACGACCTCGTCGACAAGGTCGTGCACGTCGACCAGTCGCCGATCGGCCGGACCCCCCGGTCCAACCCGGCGACGTACACGGGCGTCTTCGACCACGTGCGCAAACTCTTCGCGGAGACGATGGAGGCGAAGGTGCGCGGCTATCTGCCGGGCCGCTTCTCCTTCAACGTGAAGGGCGGCCGGTGCGAGAACTGCTCCGGCGACGGCACGATCAAGATCGAAATGAACTTCCTGCCGGACGTGTACGTCCCGTGCGAGGTCTGCCACGGCGACCGCTACAACCGGGAGACGCTGGAGGTCCACTACAAGGGCAAGTCCATCGCCGAGGTCCTGAACATGCCGATCGAGGAGGCCGCCGGCTTCTTCGAGGCGGTCCCGACGATCTCGCGGCACCTGAAGACGCTGAACGAGGTGGGGCTGGGGTACGTGCGGCTCGGCCAGTCGGCGCCGACGCTCTCGGGTGGCGAGGCGCAGCGCGTGAAGCTGGCGTCGGAGCTGCAGAAGCGCTCGACGGGGCGGACGGTGTACGTGCTGGACGAGCCGACGACGGGTCTGCACTTCGAGGACATCTCGAAGCTCATCAAGGTGCTGTCGGGGCTGGTGGACAAGGGCAACTCGGTGATCGTCATCGAGCACAACCTGGACGTGGTCAAGACCGCGGACTGGGTCATCGACATGGGCCCCGAAGGCGGCTACGGGGGCGGCCTGGTGGTGGCCGAGGGCACGCCGGAGCAGGTCGCGTCGGTGGGTGCGAGCCACACCGGCAAGTTCCTGCGGGACATCCTGGGGGCGGAGCGGGTCTCCGACGCGGCGTCGCCGGTGGCCCCGCCGAAGAAGGCCGCCGCGAAGCGTGCGCCGGCCAAGAAGGCGGCGGCCCCGGCCAAGAAGGCCGCCGCGAAGAAGACGACGGCCAGGGCCCGCAAGGCCTGACCGTCCGGAGCCGAGCGCGGCAGGGCCCCCGCAGCCGGACGGCGGCGGGGACCCTGCCGCGTTCCCGCGGCGGGGGCTCTGCCGCGTTCCCGCGTCTGTGCGGCTCGTTCAGCAGGCGCGGCGGGCGGACCCTGTGGGCGGCTATCCGCCGAGCTCGGCGGCGTACGGCGGCTCCGCGCCCGCCCGGGTGCAGGTCAGCGCCGCCGCGTGGGCCGCGTACGCCAGGATCCCCGGCCAGTCCGCGTCCACCGGGCCGCCGGCCGGGAGCGCCGACAGGCGGTGCAGCAGGGCCGCGTTGACCGTGTCGCCCGCCCCGATGGTGTCCGCCACCGCGACCCGGCGGGCCGGTACCCCGTACTCCGCGCCCTCCCGGGTCCGGACCTCCAGCCCCCGCCCGCCCCGCGTGAGCACCACCGCCGAGGGCCCGGCCGCCAGCCAGTCCGAGACGCACCCGCCCAGCCACCGGGCGTCCTCCTCAGACAGCTTGAGGACGCGGACGTACGGGAGCCAGCCCAGGAACCGGGCCCGGTACGCCGCCGGATCCGCGATCAGCGCCGGGCGGATATTGGGGTCCAGCAGCGTCAGCAGCCCGCGCCCGGACTCCCGGCGCAACAGCGCCTCGTACGCGCTCGCGCCCGGCTCCAGGGCGAGGGAGCAGGTGCCGAGCGCGAGGGCCCGGCTGCCCTCGGGCAGCGCCCGCGGCAGCGTGAACAGCCGGTCGGCCGTGCCCTCCACGTAGAACCCGTACGCCGCCGAACCGTCCGGGGCCAGCGAGGGCACGGCGAGGGTGGTGGGCTCCGGCCCGCGCTGCACCAGCGAGAGGTCCACCCCGGCCGCGCGCAGCCCGGCGAGCAGGCCCTCGCCGAAGCCGTCCGTCGAGACGCGGGAGCAGAAGGCCACCTCCGCACCGAGGCGGCCCAGCGCGAGCGCCGTGTTGTACGGCCCCCCGCCCGGCCGCGGCACGAGCGCGCCCGGCGGCTGCGCCACGGGCACGAGGTCGATCAGGGCTTCTCCACCGACGACGATCACGCGGGGGAAGGTATCCCATCGGGCGGCGCGAGCGGGCAGCGGTATCGTCGGGGAGCCCGGCGTACACACCCGAACCACCGGCACCACACCCTCAGGCCAGGAGATCCGCATGTCCGCGTCGCAGCCCGCCGCCCGCCGTACCGTGCTCAAGGGCGCCGCCGCGATCGCCGGGGCCGTCGGCGGCGGGGCGGCCCTCGCCGCCTGCTCCACCGAGGGCAACAGCGGCTCCGGCTCCCCGGCCGTCCCGGCCGCCCCCGTGGAGCTCGGCGCGGCGTCCGAGGTCCCGGTCGGCGGATCGAAGCTGTTCCGCGAGAAGAAGCTGGTCGTCAGCTGCCCGGCGCAGGGGCAGTACAAGGCGTTCAGCGCCCAGTGCACCCACGCCGGCTGCGTCCTGGACAAGATCGACGACGGCGAGGGCAACTGCCCCTGCCACGGCAGCCGCTTCGACGTGACGACCGGCAAGGTGCTGCGCGGCCCGGCCACCGACCCGCTGCCCGCCGTCCCGGTCAAGGCCGAGGGCGGCAAGCTCATCGCGGGCTGATCCGACCTGATCCGACCTGGTCCGGAAGAGACGGCCTACGCCCAGTCCCAGGCGATGCCCAGCAGCCCGCGCCGCACCCCCGGCTCCACCAGGTGCACGGCGCGGTGGCGCCCGCTCGGCGTCAGGTCCGCCAGCCCGCTGCGCGGTGCCTGCGGTCCGGAGCGGCTGAACCGCCGGCAGCGCACCGGCAGCGCTGCCTCGTCGAAGCGGACCTGGAGCACGTACTGCCCGCCGCTGTAGCTGAACCCGCGCACGTACTCGGCGGCGCGGCCGGCGGTGCCGTCCTCGAAGCCGTAGCCGAAGACGTAGGTGTCCCCGGCGCGCAGCCGGGCGTCGAAGAGCAGCTCGGCGACCAGGACCCCGGCTTCCGGGTGCCAGCGGACGCGCCCGGTCCGGCAGTTCTCGTCCGCCCGTACGCGGACCCGGGCGGGGTCGCAGCCGGGGTCGCCGTGGTGGACGGCGAGGTAGCGGTCGACGCCGTCGCGGTGGGCCCGTACGACGTGCTGCGACTCGCGGCCCAGCAGCTCGCCGGCCGCCCCGATCCGTACCCGCTCGTGGTGGCCGACGGTGTGCAGGCCGCCGTCGGCGGGCAGTTCCATGCCGGCCAGCAGCCCCTCCACGGCCGCGCCCACGCTGATCAGGGTCCGGTACGAGCGGGCCGGGGGGCGGGCCGTCTCGGGCCCGGGGTCCTCCGGGGCGGCCAGCAACCGCAGCAGGGTGCCCTCGGGCAGTTCCAGGATCTGCTCCAGGGCCCTTACGGCCTTCAGCGACTCGGGGCGGCGGGGCCGGCGGGCGCCCTGTTGCCAGTAGCTGAGGCTGGTCACGCCGAGCTTGATGCCGCGGGCCGCGAGCCGGTGCTGCACGCGGTGCAGGGGCAGGCCGCGGGCGGTGAGGGCGGCGCGCAGGGCGAGGTGGAAGGGGCCGGCGCGCAGCAGCTGCCCCAGCTCCTGCCCGCTCGGCTGTCTGCCTTCCCGCGTGCTTTCCCCGGTCGACCGCATGACGGCTCCTCCTGTGAACATTCACGTGCGGTGGGGCGGGAGGGCTCGCCGGTGGCACCCGGGCACCAGGTGAAAGGACGGCAGTCGTTCACACTGCGGTCCCGCCATTCACACTGCAATGTCACGGCGTATTGAAGCCTGTTGACCTGATCGCGACAACACCCTGATGCTCCTCAGCAGCGTCCGGACGCGCTCCTCCAACCCCCACCCTCCCCGGCCCCACCGGGGAGATCCCCACACGGGAGGAACGCGATGCGCAATCCCAAGCCGCGGCTGTCCCTGGCCGCCGTCCTCACCGCCGTGCTCTTCACCCTGCCCACCGCCGCCGCCACCGCTGCCCCCACGAGCGATGCCGGCGCCACGTCCGCCCTGGCGTACAAGCGCCTGAACATCACCATGCAGGCGCAAGCGAAGACCAACTGGTGCTGGGCCGCGAGCGGCAACACCATCGCCACCTGGTTCGGCCGGAACTACACGCAGAACCAGTTCTGCAACGCCGCCTTCAACCGCCAGCAGGGCTACGACTGCCCCAACAACCAGGCCACGCTCGGCAACGTCCAGACCGCCCTGAACTGGGCCGGCATCAACTCGGGCTCGTACGTCACCGGCTGGCTCCGCTACACCACCGTCCAGAGCGAGATCGACGCCAACCGGCCGGTCGAGACGCGGATCCAGTGGTCCAACGGCGGCGGCCACATGCACGTCATCTACGGGTACGACACGGCCGACAGCTGGGTCTACTGGGGCGATCCGTGGCCGTCCAGCGACCGCTACAACTGGGCCTCGCACGCCTGGTACGTGGACAACAGCACCTTCTCCTGGACCCACTCGCTCTACCGGATCGGGGCGTGAGCGCCATGACCTCGACGTCCAAGCGCGTTTCCGCCGCGGTGCTCGCGGCCTCCGCCGTGCTCGTACTGGCCCCGCAGGCCTCGGCCGCGCCGGTGCCGCAGCCCCGGTCCGTCACGGCCGAGACGAAGGACGCGGCCGCGCGGGCCGCCGCCGCTCCCGAAACCCTGGCCACGCTGTCCCGCTTCTTCGCGCGGGAGGGCAAGATCGCGCCGGACGCGGCCCGGCCGCGGGTCGAGGGCGAGGCGATACCGGTCAGCTACCTCTCCCCGGACTTCGTGGCGGGCAGGGCAGGGGCATCCGTGGCCCGGCTGGAGTTCCTCGCCAGCAAGGCCGTCTCCTCCGACGGGCAGCAGGCCGCCCTGTGGACCGCCCGGACCGAGGCGGGCTGGCAGGTGGTGAACATCGCCACCGGCGACGACGAGTTCCGCTACGCGCGGCTGGGCGCCGCGAAGCTGCCGGGCGGCACGGTGTTCCGGGAACCGCAGATCGACGCGTGGTACGTGGCCGAAGGGAGCCGGGTACTGCCGCTGGACGAGGACGCGGAGCGGGCCGTCGGGGCGGGGGGCACCAGCCTCGCCGCCTACCGTGCGCGGGTGACGCGGGCGTACGGGGACAAGTTGCCGGGGTCGGCGTACGCGAAGGGCGGCAAGGCCGGGGGGTACGAGGCCGCGGCGGGTGCCCCCGCCGGGCCCGCGGCGGCCCCGGTCGCCGGGGGCGTGGCGGGCGTTCTCGCGCTCGGCGCGGCCGGCGTGATCGTGGCGCGCAGGTCCCGGCGGCGCGGCGCCACCGCCTGACCGGCCGGGGGTCCGCGGCCCGGGACCGCCCGGGCCGCGGACCCCCGGCGCGGGCGGTGCCACGGGCACGTTGTCGGCACCCGCCAGTAGGGTGTTGGCATGGCCGACCCTTCCAGCTACCGTCCCGCGCCGGGGCAGATTCCCGACTCCCCGGGGGTCTACCGATTCCGCGACGAGCACCGCCGGGTGATCTACGTCGGGAAGGCCAAGAGCCTGCGCCAGCGACTGGCCAGCTACTTCCAGGACCTCGCCGGACTGCATCCGCGTACCGCCACCATGGTGACCACGGCCGCCTCCGTCGAGTGGACCGTCGTCTCCACCGAGGTCGAGGCGCTCCAGCTGGAATACTCCTGGATCAAGGAGTACGACCCCCGGTTCAACGTCAAGTACCGGGACGACAAGAGCTACCCGTCCCTCGCCGTGACGATGAACGAGGAGTACCCGCGGGTCCAGGTCATGCGGGGGCCCAAGAAGAAGGGCGTGCGGTACTTCGGGCCGTACGGGCACGCCTGGGCCATTCGCGAGACCGTCGACCTCATGCTGCGGGTGTTCCCCGTGCGGACCTGCTCCGCCGGAGTGTTCAAGCGCTCCGCCCAGATCGGCCGGCCCTGCCTGCTCGGCTACATCGGCAAGTGCTCCGCGCCCTGCGTAGGCCGGGTCACCCCCGAGGAGCACCGCGAACTCGCCGAGGACTTCTGCGACTTCATGGCCGGGCGGACCGGTGCGTACCTGTCCCGCCTCGAAAAGCAGATGCACGAGGCCGCCGAGGAGATGGAGTACGAGAAGGCCGCCCGGCTGCGCGACGACATGGGGGCGCTCCGCCGGGCCATGGAGAAGAACGCCGTCGTCTTCACCGACGCCACCGACGCCGACCTCATCGCCGTCGCCGAGGACGAGCTCGAAGCGGCCGTGCAGATCTTCCACGTCCGCGGGGGCCGCGTGCGCGGCCAGCGCGGCTGGGTCACCGACAAGGTCGAGGCCGTCGACACCGCCGGACTCGTCGAGCACGCCCTCCAGCAGCTCTACGGGGAGGAGAGCGGCGAGGCCGTCCCCAAGGAGGTGCTGGTTCCGGCGCTGCCGGAGGACTCGCCCGCGCTGGGCGAGTGGCTCGCCGGGCGTCGCGGGTCGAACGTCAGCCTGCGCATCCCGCAGCGGGGTGACAAGAAGGCCCTGATGGAGACCGTCCACCGCAACGCGCAGCAGTCCCTGGCCCTGCACAAGACCAAGCGCGCCAGCGACCTCACCACCCGCTCCCGGGCCCTGGAGGAGATCTCCGAGGCCCTCGGCCTGGACGGTGCGCCGCTGCGCATCGAGTGCTTCGACATCTCGCACCTCCAGGGCGACGACGTCGTGGCCTCGATGGTCGTCTTCGAGGACGGCCTGGCCCGCAAGAGCGAGTACCGGCGCTTCCAGATCAAGTCCTTCGAGGGGCAGGACGACGTCCGGTCCATGCACGAGGTGGTCTCGCGGCGCTTCCGCCGCTACCTCCAGGAGAAGCTGAAGACCGGCGAGTGGTCCCCGGAGGACGGGGAGGAGGGGGAGAACCCCCTCGCCGAGGACGACGGGCGGCCCAAGCGCTTCGCCTACCCCCCGCAGCTCGTCGTGGTCGACGGCGGGCAGCCCCAGGTGGCCGCCGCGAAGCGGGCCCTGGACGAGCTCGGCATCGACGACGTGGCCGTCTGCGGTCTGGCGAAGAGGCTGGAGGAGGTCTGGCTGCCCGGAGAGGACGACCCGGTCGTCCTGCCCCGCACCAGCGAGGGGCTCTACCTGCTCCAGCGCGTCCGTGACGAAGCCCACCGGTTCGCGATCCAGTACCAGCGGAACAAGCGCGGGAAGCGGCTCAAGGCGGGCCCGCTCGACGAGGTGCCCGGTCTCGGCGAAAGCCGCAGGCAGGCCCTGGTCAAGCACTTCGGTTCGGTGAAGAAGCTGAGACAGGCGACAATCGACCAGATCTGCGAGGTCCCGGGCATAGGCCGTAAGACGGCCGAGACCGTGGCCGCGGCACTCGCCCGGTCGGTTCCCGCCGGTCCTGCCGTCAACACGGCGACAGGAGAGATCATTGAGGATGAGACCCCGCCCCCGCGGGTGGGGGCACCTCCCGGCGGCAGCCGGGGGACATCGTCCGAACGGGGGACCGAGCAATGACCGAGCGCGAGACCGACCAGACGAGCGGCGAGAGCGCCGAGCAGATGACCGACCACACGACCGAGCACGACCGAGACGGAGCACAGGTGAGTACGGGCACGACAGTGGAGCCCGGAGATACCGCCGAGGCGGCCATCCCCGAGCTGGTGATCATCTCCGGCATGTCCGGGGCCGGCCGCAGTACCGCGGCCAAGTGTCTGGAGGACCTCGGCTGGTTCGTCGTCGACAACCTCCCGCCCGCACTGATCCCCACCATGGTGGAGCTGGGCGCCCGCTCGCAGGGCAACGTGGCGCGCATCGCCGTCGTCGTCGACGTCCGCGGCCGTCAGTTCTTCGACGCGCTGCGCGAGTCCCTCTCGGACCTCGACAGCAAGGGCGTCACCCGGCGCATCGTCTTCCTGGAGTCCTCCGACGACGCGCTCGTCCGCCGCTTCGAGTCGGTCCGCCGACCGCACCCCCTCCAGGGCGACGGCCGCATCACCGACGGCATCGCCGCCGAGCGCGACCTGCTGCGCGAGCTGCGCGGCGACGCCGACCTGGTCATCGACACCTCCAGTCTCAACGTGCACGAGCTGCGCGCGAAGATGGACGCCCAGTTCGCGGGCGACGAGGAGCCCGAGCTGCGGGCGACCGTCATGTCCTTCGGCTACAAGTACGGCCTCCCCGTCGACGCCGACCTCGTCGTCGACTGCCGCTTCATCCCGAACCCGCACTGGGTGCCCGAGCTGCGCCCCTTCACCGGCCTCAACCCGGAGGTGTCGGGCTACGTCTTCAGCCAGCCCGGCGCCAAGGAGTTCCTCGACCGCTACACCGAGCTGCTCCAGCTCATCGCCACCGGCTACCGCCGCGAGGGCAAGCGGTACGTGACCATCGCGGTCGGCTGCACCGGCGGCAAGCACCGCAGCGTGGCCATGTCCGAGAAGCTCGCTGCCCGCCTCGCCTCCGAGGGAGTCGAGACCGTCGTAGTCCACCGGGACATGGGGCGCGAGTGACCGGACGGACCCTGCGGCTGCGCCGCCTGCGCCGTCTCACCTCGGGGCGGGACGAGGACGGCGCGGGCCGCACCGGGCTGCGCCGCGGCGCGGCCCCCAAGGTGGTCGCCCCCAAGGTCGTCGCCCTCGGCGGCGGCATGGGCCTGTCGGCCTCCCTGGCGGCCCTGCGCCGGATCACCGGTGAGCTCACCGCCGTCGTCACCGTCGCCGACGACGGCGGCTCCAGCGGCCGGCTCCGCGAGGAGCTCGGCGTGCTGCCGCCCGGCGACCTGCGCAAGGCGCTGGCCGCGCTGTGCGGCGACGACGACTGGGGCCAGACCTGGGCCCGTGTCATCCAGCACCGCTTCCAGTCGGCCGGCGCCCTGCACGAGCACGCCGTCGGGAACCTGCTGATCGTCGCGCTGTGGGAGCAGCTCGGCGACCCCGTCCAGGCCCTCGACCTGGTCGGGAAGCTGCTGGGGGCGCAGGGCCGGGTGCTGCCGATGTCGGCGGTGCCGCTGGAGCTCCAGGCGCTGGTGCGGGGCCACGACCCGGCCCGCCCGGGTGAGGTCGACACCGTCCGGGGGCAGGCCACGGTGGCCACCACCCCCGGCGAGGTGCTCTCCGTACAGGTCGTGCCGGGGGATCCGCCGGCCGTGCCGGAGGCCGTCGCGGCGGTGCTGGACGCGGACTGGGTGGTGCTCGGTCCGGGATCCTGGTTCTCGTCGGTGATCCCGCACCTCCTGGTGCCGGAACTGCTCGACGCGCTGATCGAGACCAAGGCCCGCAGGGTCCTCTCGCTGAACCTCGCGCCGCAGCCCGGTGAAACAGAGGGCTTCTCTCCGCAGCGTCATTTGGAGGTTTTGGCCCGACACGCCCCTAAACTCGCCCTGGACGTGGTGCTGGCCGACGAGGCCGCCGTGCCCGACCGCGAGTCCCTCGCCGATGCCGCAAAACGGTTCGGTGCCGCGGTCGAGCTGGCGCCGGTGGCCAGGGAAGACGGCTCTCCGAAGCATGACCCGGAGCTGCTCGCCGCCGCGTACGACCGTATTTTTCGGATGCATGGAAGGATCGGCCCATGGCGATGACGCCAGCGGTGAAGGATGAGATCTCCCGGCTCCCCGTCACCCGGACCTGCTGCAGGAAGGCGGAGGTCTCGGCGATTCTTCGGTTCGCGGGCGGGCTGCACCTGGTGAGCGGACGGATCGTCATCGAGGCGGAGCTGGACACCGGGATCGCTGCCCGGCGCCTGCGCAAGGACATCCTGGAGATCTTCGGCCATTCCTCGGACCTGGTGGTCATGGCCCCCGGCGGTCTGCGCCGGGGCAGCCGGTACGTCGTCCGGGTCGTGGCCGGCGGTGACCAGCTGGCGCGCCAGACGGGCCTCGTGGACGGCCGCGGCCGTCCCATCCGGGGTCTTCCCCCGCAGGTGGTCTCCGGGGCCACCTGTGACGCGGAGGCGGCCTGGCGCGGCGCCTTCCTGGCCCACGGCTCGCTCACCGAGCCGGGCCGGTCCTCCTCCCTGGAGGTGACCTGCCCCGGTCCGGAGGCCGCCCTGGCCCTGGTGGGCGCCGCCCGCAGGCTCTCCATCGCCGCCAAGGCGCGCGAGGTGCGCGGGGTGGACCGGGTCGTGGTCCGCGACGGCGACGCGATCGGCGCCCTGCTGACCCGCCTCGGCGCGCACGAGTCGGTGCTGGCCTGGGAGGAGCGGCGGATGCGGCGCGAGGTGCGCGCCACCGCGAACCGCCTCGCCAACTTCGACGACGCCAACCTGCGCCGCTCGGCGCGGGCCGCGGTGGCCGCCGGGGCCCGGGTGCAGCGCGCGCTGGAGATCCTCGGCGAGGAGGTGCCCGAGCACCTCGCGGCGGCCGGCCGGCTGCGCATGGAGCACAAGCAGGCCTCCCTGGAGGAGCTGGGCGCGCTCGCCGACCCGCCGCTGACGAAGGACGCGGTCGCCGGCCGCATCCGCCGCCTGCTGGCGATGGCCGACAAGCGGGCGCAGGACCTGGGCATCCCGGGCACCGAGTCCAATCTGAGCGAGGACCTGGCCGACAACATGGCCGGCTAGCCGGACCCGTCGCCCGGCCGGGCCGAGTCCCCCGTACGCCTCGCGCCGTACGTCCCAAAGGGGCCCGCACGTCACACGTGCGGGCCCCTTTGGGACACGCCCCATTGACATGGGCATCGCCTGATCGTGAGCCTGTCGTCCGAACGCTTTCGTGGCAGACGACGCCCAGGGGGGCACATGAGGCACCGCGCGAGATCGATCCTCGCCGCAAGCGCACTCGTCTTCGGAACCACACTGGCCGCCGTCCCGGCGGCCCACGCCCGCCCCGCCACCGACGCCGCACCCGGCGCAGACGAGGTCCGGGTCTACGACGCTGACGTCACCAAGGAGCAGATTCCGCTGCTCCTCGCCGCGGGCCAGGACGCCCACGAGCTCACCGAGCGCGCCCCGGAGAGCGGCACGGCCAAGGTCGAGCTGTTCCTCACCGGCGACCAGGCCAAGGAGCTCGCAGGGCAGGGCGTCAAGCTCGCCGAGCACCGGGTCCCGGCGAACGCGGCCCGTGCCCAGACCGCCGGCGACGGGGTCTTCCGCCCGTACACGGGCAAGGGCGGGCTCCAGGAGGAGATCCTCAAGACGGCCCAGGCCAACCCCGGGCTCGCCAAGGTGGTCTCCATCGGCAAGACCGTCCAGGGCAAGGACATCCTCGCCCTGAAGGTCACCAAGAACGCCCGCACCACCAAGGACGGCGGCAAGCCGTCCGTGCTCTACATGTCGAACCAGCACGCCCGTGAGTGGATCACCCCCGAGATGACCCGGCGGCTGATGCACCACACCCTCGACAACTACGGCAAGGACCAGCGGATCACCAAGCTGGTGGACTCCACCGAGCTGTGGTTCCTGCTCTCCGCCAACCCGGACGGGTACGACTACACGCACTCACCGGACGGCGACCGGCTGTGGCGCAAGAACCTGCGCGACAACAACGGCGACGGAAAGATCACCACCGGCGACGGGGTCGACCTCAACCGCAACTTCACCTACAAGTGGGGTTACGACAACGAGGGTTCCTCGGCGAACCAGTCGAGCGAGACCTATCGCGGCGCCAAGCCCTCCTCCGAGCCGGAGACCGTCGCCCTCGACAAGTTCGAGAAGCGCATCGGCTTCAAGTACGCCGTCAACTACCACTCCGCCTCCGAGCTGCTGCTCTACGGCGTGGGCTGGCAGGTGGCCACCCCCACCCCCGACGACGTCGCCTACAGGGCGCTCGCCGGCACCCCGGAGAACTCCGCGATCCCGGGCTACTACCCGCAGATCTCCTCCGAGCTCTACACCACCAACGGCGAGGCGGACGGCCACGCCGCGAACGTCAACGGCGTCATGATGTTCACGCCGGAGATGACCACCTGCCAGACGGCCTCCGCGAGCGACCCGAACGACCGGTGGAAGCCCGAGGACTGCCAGTCCGGCTTCAACTTCCCGGACGACGAGAAGCTCATCCAGGCGGAGTTCGCGAAGAACGTCCCGTTCGCCCTCGCCGTCGGCGAGAGCGCCGCCCACCCGGACCAGCCGAAGTCCTCCGTGGGCCTGAGCGCCGCGGACTTCACCCTCGACCCCTTCACCACCTCCTACGTGGCCAAGGGCGAGGACCAGACCGTCTCCGTCACCGCCCGCAAGGCGCTGAAGGACAAGCAGCTCAAGTTCCGCATCAACGGCGGCCGCACGCACGACGACGGGCTCAAGGCCTGGAAGGGCGGCGACGTCTACGGCGGCGAGGACAACATCTGGTTCGACGAGTACCGGGCCGAGGTGGACGGCGCCAAGCCGGGTGACAAGGTCGAGGTCTGGTTCACCGGCCGCGACGGCTCCGGCAAGCAGGTCTCCAGCGGGCACTTCACGTACACGGTGGCCGCGCGGCCGCGCGCCGACGTGCTGGTGATCGCCGAGGAGGGCGCCAAGGCCCAGCACGCGCAGGAGTACGTCGACGCCCTGCGCGCCAACGGCAAGTCCGCGGCGGTCTGGGACGTGGCCGCGCAGGGCGCCCCGCACCACCTCGGGGTGCTCTCCCACTTCCGCACGGCCGTCCACTACACCGGCGCCAAGACTCCCGGCGGCGACACCCAGCTCGCCGTACGGGACTTCCTCAACGAGGGCGGCAAGCTGATCGAGGCCGGCGAGCTCGCGGGCGGCAACGCCCAGGTGGGCCGCGCCGTGACGGACGACTTCAGCCAGTACTACCTCGGCGCCTACAACCGTACGAGCGCCGGCGGCGCGACCGGCTTCACCGGTACGGGTGCCCTCGCCGGGGCCAAGGGCGGCCTGGGCGACGCGGCGGGCAACCCGCTCAACGCCCCGGGCGCCTACGCGGTGACCTCCGACTCCCTGCCGGCGGCGCAGTTCCCGCAGTTCAAGAGCGCGCAGGCGGGTTCGTACGCCGGGGTCGTGAATCCGTACGCCCCCTACTCGGGTACGGGCATGGCCGCGGCCACCCACGAGGACGACGAGTGGAAGCGGCTGACCCGCACCATCGACCTGACCCAGGTCACCGCCGCCGACAAGCCGCAGCTGAAGATGGCCCTCAACTGGAACACCGAGCCGGGCTACGACAACGCGATCCTGGAGGCCCACACCACGGGCGCCGAGGACTGGACCACGCTGCCCGAGGCGGGCGGCCTGACCGGCACCGCCGTCCCGGCCGAGTGCGGGGCCGGGTTCTACGTCAACGGCCACCCGTTCCTCAAGCACTACCTGACCGTCGACAGCACCGGCTGCACCGCCAGTGGCACGAGCGGCCGGTGGAACAGCTTCACCGGCTCCTCCGACGGCTGGAAGCAGGTCGCCTTCGACCTGAGCGCGTACGCGGGCAAGACCGTCGAGGTCTCCCTCTCCTACGTCTCGGACGGCGGCTCCGGCGGTCGCGGCCTCTTCGCGGACGACGCGCGCGTCTCCGTCGCCGGAGCGGACCAGGCCGTGGAGGGGTTCGAGACCTCCCTGGGTGCCTGGACCGCTCAGGGCGCACCCGCCGGAAGCCCCGTGGTCCCGGGCGATTGGTCCCGGTCCGGCGAGCTGTTCAAGTCCTACGCCTCGGTCACTACGCGTGACACGGTGCTCCTCGGCTTCGGCCTCGAACACCTGCCGACGGCGGCGGACCGAGCCGTACTCGTCGGTAAGGCGCTCAGGTCGCTGCACCACTGATCATTCGAGCCCCCGTCGCTCACTCTGGGTGACGGGGGCCAAAGTCCTCCGGGTCCCGCGCCGAGCGCAGGGTACCGGCCACGGAGGCGGTCTCCCGTGGGGCAGGGCGAGTGTCAGGTCCCGGCCGATGTCACTCGCAAGCTCACGGAGAGGTAGGGTCGTAAGCGGTCGGGGACATCCCATACAGCTCGCCGGCGGGACAGGCCGGCGCACCAACGAGGAGATCGGTTCGTGACGATCCGCGTAGGCATCAATGGTTTTGGCCGAATTGGCCGCAACTACTTCCGGGCGCTCCTTGAGCAGGGAGCGGACATCGAGATCGTCGGTGTCAACGACCTGACTGACAACGCGACCCTGGTGCACCTGCTCAAGTACGACACCATCCTGGGCCGCCTCAAGGCCGAGGTCTCCCACACCGACGACACCATCACCGTCGGCGGCAACACCTTCAAGACGTTCGCCGAGCGCGACCCCGCGAACCTGCCTTGGGGCGAGCTCGGCGCGGACATCGTCATCGAGTCGACCGGCATCTTCACGAAGAAGGCCGACGCCGCCAAGCACATCGCCGCGGGCGCGAAGAAGGTCCTCATCTCGGCTCCGGCCAAGGACGAGGACATCACGATCGTGATGGGCGTCAACCAGGACAAGTACGACGCGGCCAGCCACCACGTCATCTCCAACGCCTCCTGCACCACCAACTGCGTGGCGCCGATGGCCAAGGTTCTCGACGAGAACTTCGGCATCGTCAAGGGCATGATGACCACGGTCCACGCGTACACGAACGACCAGCGCATCCTGGACTTCCCGCACTCGGACCTGCGCCGCGCCCGCGCCGCCGCCGAGAACATCATCCCGACCTCGACGGGCGCCGCCAAGGCCACCGCTCTGGTCCTCCCGCAGCTCAAGGGCAAGCTGGACGGCATCGCCATGCGCGTCCCGGTCCCGACCGGCTCGGTCACCGACCTCGTCCTGGAGCTCTCCCGCGAGACCACCAAGGAAGAGATCAACGCGGCCTTCCAGAAGGCCGCCGAGGGCCAGCTCAAGGGCATCCTCGACTACACCGAGGACGCGATCGTCTCCTCCGACATCGTGAACTGGCCGGCTTCCTGCACCTTCGACTCCTCCCTGACCATGGTTCAGGACGGTACGCAGGTCAAGGTCGTCGGCTGGTACGACAACGAGTGGGGCTACTCCAACCGCCTCGTCGACCTGACCGTCTTCGTCGGCGGTCAGCTCTAAGTCTCAGGTAGCAGGGCCAGGCACCAAGATGTGAGGACAGGGTCCGGTCAGCGCGATGGAGCGCTGCACGGGCCCTGTCGTCTGCCTCCACCGATCGGCCCCGCACCGGCAGAACCCGTGTATGGGGATAAGGAGTAGAAACACATGAAGACGATCGACGAACTGCTCGCCGAGGGCGTGACCGGCAAGCGGGTCTTCGTCCGCGCCGACCTCAACGTGCCGCTCTCGGGCAGCACGATCACCGACGACGGCCGCATCCGCGCCGTGCAGCCGACCATCGCGAAGCTCGCCGAAGCCGGCGCCCGCGTGATCGTAGCCTCGCACCTGGGCCGCCCCAAGGGCGCCCCGGACCCGGCCTTCTCACTTGCTCCGGCCGCCAAGCGACTCGGTGAACTGCTCGGTGCGGACGTCGCGTTCGCCACCGACACCGTCGGCTCCTCCGCCAAGGAGACCGTCGCCGCCCTCGCCGACGGCCAGGTCGCCGTCATCGAGAACCTGCGCTTCAACGCCGGTGAGACCTCGAAGGACGACGCCGAGCGCGGCGCCTTCGCGGACCAGCTCGCCGAGCTCGCCGACGTATACGTCGGCGACGGCTTCGGCGCCGTCCATCGCAAGCACGCCTCGGTCTTCGACCTGCCCGCGCGCCTCCCGCACGCGGCCGGCCAGCTGATCGCCGCCGAGGTGGGCGTCCTGAAGAAGCTGACCGCCGAGGTCAAGCGTCCGTACGTGGTCGTCCTCGGCGGCGCCAAGGTCTCCGACAAGCTCGCCGTCATCGACCAGCTGCTCGGCAAGGCCGACCGCATCCTCATCGGCGGCGGCATGGCGTACACCTTCCTCTACGCCAAGGGCCACGAGGTCGGCATCTCCCTGCTCCAGAAGGACCAGGTGGACGTCGTCAAGGAGTACATGGCGCGCGCCGAGAAGACCGGCGTCGAGCTGGTCCTCCCCGTCGACGTGCTGGTCTCCGCCGACTTCCCGGACCTGAAGACCAAGGCTCCGGCCGTCTTCGAGACCGTCGACGCGGACAAGATCCCCGCCGACAAGGAGGGTCTGGACATCGGTCCCAAGACCCGTGAGCTGTACGCGTCGAAGATCACCGACGCGGAGACCGTCTTCTGGAACGGTCCCGTGGGCGTCTTCGAGCACCCCGACTACGCCGGAGGCACCCGCGCCGTCGCGCAGGCCCTCGTCGACAGCAGCGCGTTCACCGTGGTCGGCGGCGGCGACTCCGCCGCGGCCGTGCGTACGCTCGGCTTCGACGAGAACGCATTCGGTCACATCTCGACCGGTGGCGGCGCCTCCCTCGAATACCTTGAGGGCAAGACGCTCCCCGGCCTCGCCGCACTGGAGGTCTGAACCCGTATGACCACGCGTACCCCGCTGATGGCGGGCAACTGGAAGATGAACCTCAACCACCTTGAGGCCATCGCCCACGTCCAGAAGCTCGCCTTCGCCCTCGCCGACAAGGACTACGACGCCGTCGAGGTCGCGGTCCTGCCGCCCTTCGTCGACCTGCGCTCGGTCCAGACCCTGGTCGACGGCGACAAGCTGAAGATCAAGTACGGCGCCCAGGACATCTCGGCGCACGACTCCGGTGCCTACACCGGCGAGATCTCCGGCGCGATGCTCGCGAAGCTCAAGTGCACGTACGTGGCCGTCGGCCACAGCGAGCGCCGCCAGTACCACGGCGAGAGCGACGAGCTCTGCAACGCCAAGGTCAAGGCCGCCTACCAGCACGGGATCACCCCGATCCTCTGCGTCGGCGAGGGCCTGGACGTCCGCAAGGCCGGCCGGCAGGTCCCGCACACCCTCGCGCAGGTCGACGGCGGCCTGGGGGACCTCCCGGCCGAGCAGGCCGAGTCCATCGTGATCGCGTACGAGCCCGTCTGGGCGATCGGTACCGGCGAGGTCGCCACCCCCGAGGACGCGCAGGAGGTCTGCGGGGCGATCCGCACCCGCCTCGCAGAGCTCTACTCGCAGGAGCTGGCCGACAAGGTCCGCATCCAGTACGGCGGCTCGGTCAAGTCCGGCAACATCGCGGCGATCATGGCCCAGCCCGACGTCGACGGCGCCCTGATCGGCGGCGCGGCGCTGGACGCGGACGAATTCGTGAAGATCGTCCGCTTCCGCGACCAGTGACCTGCGCGATCGTCGCAGTGAGTATGCGGTAGGACGGATCCGTCGTACCCTTGCGGGGGCCAGGAGGCTGAACCACCAGCCACTGGCCCCCGTGCACGTCAAGCAGAGCCGGACAGTCAGAAAAGCCAGAAAGTAGGAATCAGCCGTGATTATGGGGTTCTCGATCGCCCTGATCGTCTTCAGCGCCCTGCTGATGCTGCTCGTGCTGATGCACAAGGGCAAGGGCGGCGGCCTTTCCGACATGTTCGGCGGCGGCATGCAGTCCTCCGTCGGCGGCTCCTCGGTCGCGGAGCGCAACCTGGACCGCATCACCGTCGTGATCGGCCTGCTCTGGTTCGCCTGCATCATGACGCTCGGGATTCTGCTGAAGTAGCGGAACCGACGATTCTGGCCATTCCGCCGGACCGGTCGGCTCCACCCCGCCTATCATGAGGACGGCGTTCACGGCCTGGAGTGAGTAACTCCATGTGAAGGACGTGCGTTGGGCCTTACGTAGACTGGGGCGCCCGCAGCGGAATCCACTCACGCTTCGCGGCACCATCACGCAGGGAGTTACGACCGTGGCAAGTGGCAACGCGATCCGTGGCAGTCGGGTCGGAGCGGGGCCGATGGGTGAGGCCGAGCGCGGCGAGTCCGCGCCCCGCCTGCGCATCTCCTTCTGGTGTTCGAACGGGCACGAGACGCAGCCGAGCTTCGCCAGCGACGCGCAGGTGCCGGACACCTGGGACTGCCCGCGCTGCGGGTTCCCGGCCGGCCAGGACCGGGACAACCCGCCCGCTCCGCCGCGCACCGAGCCCTACAAGACGCACCTGGCGTACGTGCGCGAGCGGCGGTCGGACGCCGACGGCGAGGCGATCCTCGCCGAGGCGCTCGCCAAGCTGCGCGGCGAGATCTGACGGACGCAAGCGCGACGGTGTGACATGGGGCCCGGCCCGCAGGAGTCTTCTCCAGCGGGCCGGGCCCCTTTGCGTACCCCCGCGCCGAAGGCGCTGTCCGGCATACCCCCCTTCGATCCCTTAAGTTGGTGATCGGCGGGGCACGACAGGACAGGAAGAAACGGGTTGATGTCCGAGATGAACGCAGACAGCCGGATGAGGCTCAACCGGACGCCCGAGTGGATGGCGCTCGGCAAGCACCGCGAAGAGCTGGGGCAGACGCACCTGCGCGAGCTGTTCGCGGCGGATCCGAACCGGGGAACGGGCTACACGCTGCGGGTCGGGGACCTGTACATCGACTACTCGAAGCACCTGGTGACGGACGAGACGCTGGAGCTGCTGCGCGAGCTGGCCGCGGCCACGGGCGTGGCCGCGCTGCGCGAGGCGATGTTCCGCGGCGAGAAGATCAACACGACGGAGGACCGGGCGGTCCTGCACACCGCCCTGCGCGCGCCGAAGGACGCGGTGGTCGAGGTGGACGGCGAGAACGTCGTACCCGCGGTGCACGCGGTCCTCGACAAGATGGCGGCCTTCTCCGGGCAGGTCCGCTCGGGGCAGTGGACCGGCTTCACCGGCAAGCGCATCAAGAACGTGGTCAACATCGGCATCGGCGGTTCCGACCTGGGCCCGGCGATGGCGTACGAGGCGCTGCGCGCCTTCACCGACCGCGGCCTGACCGTGCGGTTCGTGTCCAACGTGGACGGCGCCGACCTGCACGAGGCCGTACGGGACCTGGACCCGGCCGAGACGCTGTTCATCATCGCCTCCAAGACCTTCACCACCATCGAGACCATCACCAACGCCGAATCGGCGCGGGAGTGGCTGCTGGCGGGTCTGGGCGGTGACACGGCCGCCGTGGCACGGCACTTCGTGGCGCTGTCGACCAACGAGGAGAAGGTCACCGCGTTCGGCATCGATCCGGCCAACATGTTCGGGTTCTGGGACTGGGTCGGCGGCCGCTACTCCTTCGACTCCGCGATCGGTCTCTCCCTGATGATCGCGATCGGTCCGGACGCCTTCCGGGAGATGCTGGGCGGCTTCCGGACGGTGGACGAGCACTTCCGCACGGCCCCGCCGGAGCAGAACGTGCCGCTCCTGATGGGCCTGTTGGGGGTCTGGTACGGGGCGTTCTTCGACGCGCAGTCGCACGCGGTCCTGCCGTACAGCCACTACCTCTCCCGCTTCACCGCGTACCTCCAGCAGCTGGACATGGAGTCCAACGGCAAGTCCGTGGACCGGGACGGGAATCCGGTGGACTGGCAGACCGGCCCGGTGGTGTGGGGCACGCCCGGCACCAACGGGCAGCACGCGTACTACCAGTTGATCCACCAGGGCACGAAGGTGATCCCGGCGGACTTCATCGGCTTCGCCCGGCCGATCGGCGAGCTGGAGCCGAAGCTGGCGGACCAGCACGACCTGCTGATGGCGAACTTCTTCGCGCAGACGCAGGCGCTCGCCTTCGGCAAGACGGCGGACGAGGTGCGCGCGGAGGGCGTGGCGGAGCCGCTGGTCCCGCACAAGACCTTCAAGGGCAACCACCCGACCACGACGATCCTGGCGCAGGACCTCACCCCGGCGGTGCTGGGCCAGCTGATCGCGCTGTACGAGCACAAGGTGTTCGTCCAGGGCGCGGTGTGGAACATCGACTCCTTCGACCAGTGGGGCGTGGAGCTCGGCAAGGTCCTGGCCAAGCGGGTCGAGCCGGCGCTGACGGAGGGCGCGGACGTGCCGGGGCTGGACGCCTCGTCCAAGGCCCTCGTGACGGAGTACCGCACGCTGCGCGGGCGCGGCTGACGGCACGGGGAACAGCACGGACGAAGGGCCCGCTCCCGTTCCGGGGGCGGGCCCTTCGTCCGTACGAGGGTCAGGAGGCGGGCGGCGGGTACAGCCCGGCCGGGAGCTTCGCCGCGGCCGTGCGGTCCAGCAGCCACAGGGTGCGGGAGCGGCCGTACGCCTGCGCGGCGGGGGCCTGGACGCCGCCGGCGCCGCCGAGGGCGATGGCCACCGCCCCGGCCTTGTCCTCGCCCGCCGCGAGCAGCCACACCTCGCGGGCCGCCCGGATGGCCGGGAGGGTCAGGGAGATCCGGGTGGGCGGCGGCTTGGGCGCGCCGTGCACGCCGACCACCGTGCGGTCGGTCTCGCGGGAGGCCGGGTGCTCGGGGAAGAGCGAGGCGATGTGGGTGTCGGGGCCGACGCCCAGCATCAGGACGTCGAAGGTGGGGACCGGACCATGGTCCTCGGGCCCGGCGGCCTTGGCCAGCTCGGCCGCGTAGGCGGCGGCCGCGGCGTCCACGTCCGCCCCGTAAGGGCCGTCGGAGGCGGGCATCGCGTGCACGCGGGCCGGGTCGACCGGGACGGAGTCCAGGAGGGCCTCACGGGCCTGGGTGTGGTTGCGCTCGGGGTCGTCGGCGGGGACGTAGCGCTCGTCGCCCCACCAGAGGTCGATCCGCGACCAGTCGACGGCGTCGCGGGCCGGGGCCGCGGTCAGCGCGGCCAGGAGGCCGTTGCCGTTGCGGCCGCCGGTGAGGACGACGGAGGCACTGCCGCGAGCGGCCTGCGCGTCGACGATCTTGGTGATGAGCCGGGCCGCTGCGGCCTGGGCCATCAGCTCCTTGTCCCGGTGGACGACGACCTGGGGAGTCGTCATGCCCATGGCTGCCGCCTTCGGTTGTGGGTGTGCCGGGCTCTGCTCCGGATCCCGCGGCCGGGATCCGGAGCAGAGCCCGGGGTGTGCTACTTGGCCGGGGCCTTCTTCGCCGGCTTCGCCGCCGGCTTCGCGGGCGCGGCGTCGGCCTTGGGGCCGGTCACCGTCTCCGGGGAGTCCGTGGGCGCGGCCTTGGCCTTGGCCGGAGCGGGGGCCGGGGCCTCCGCGGCCAGCTTGGCCACGCCGAACTTCAGCGCGGCCTCGAAGGTGTTGTCCGGGTCCAGCCGGCGCAGCTCCTCCGCCAGGAGCTCGGCCGTGTCACGGCGCTTGAGCGCCACGTTGCGGTCGGGCTGTCCCGGCATGCACAGCGTCGCCAGCGAGCCGTCCGCCCGGTCCAGGACGATGTCCCCGTCCTTGGTCTCCAGTCGGACCGAGGTCAGGCCGGGACCCTGCGAGGCCGTACGCCGGACGGGTACCTGGAGGCGGTCCGCCAGCCACATGGCCAGCAGCTCGCAGCTCGGGTTCTCGTCCTCGCCCTCGACGACCACCGAGGCGACCTTGACGAGCGCCTGCTGGTCCAGCGCGGCCGCCAGCATCGAACGCCACGGCGTGATCCGGGTCCAGGACAGGTCCGTGTCACCCGGGGCGTAGGCCGCGGCCCGCTGCCCGAGCGCCTGCTGCGGGTTCTCGCAGGCGTACGTGTCCGAGATCCGGCGCTGCCCCAGCGCACCCAGCGGGTCGCCCGCCAGGTCCGACGGGGCACCGTCCGGCCACCAGACGACGACGGGCGCGTCCGGCAGGAGGAGCGGGAGGACCACCGACTGGGCGTGGTTGACCAGTTCACCGTGGAGGCGCAGCACCACCGTCTCGCCGGTGCCGGCGTCCGCCCCGACGCGGACTTCCGCGTCGAGACGGGCGTCGCGGCGGCTGCGAGCCGAGCGGCTGACCCGCTTGATGACGACGATGATCCGCGAAGGGTGTTCGTGGGACGCGTCGTTCGCCGACTTGAGCGCGTCGTACGCGTTCTCCTCGTCGGTCACGATCACCAGCGTGAGGACCATGCCGATGGCCGGCGTGCCGATGTCCCGGCGTGCCTGCACCAACGCGGCGTTGATCTTGCTGGAGGTGGTCTCCGTGAGGTCGATCTTCATGGCCGGCGCCAGCTCCGTCCGTCTCGTGCGAGCATCTCGTCCGCCTCGACCGGCCCCCAGGTACCCGCCGGGTACTGCGCGGGCTTGCCGTGCTTGTCCCAGTACTCCTCGATCGGGTCGAGGATGTTCCAGGACAGCTCGACCTCCTGGTGGCGCGGGAAGAGGTTCGCGTCACCCAGCAGGACGTCGAGGATCAGCCGCTCGTACGCCTCGGGGCTCGACTCCGTGAAGGACTCGCCGTACGCGAAGTCCATCGTCACGTCCCGGACCTCCATGGAGGTGCCCGGAACCTTGGAGCCGAAACGCACCGTGATGCCCTCGTCCGGCTGGACCCGGATGACCAGGGCGTTCTGCCCCAGCTCCTCGGTCGCACCCGACTCGAACGGCAGGTACGGGGCCCGCTTGAAGACGACGGCGATCTCGGTCACCCGGCGGCCCAGGCGCTTGCCCGTGCGCAGGTAGAACGGGACGCCCGCCCAGCGGCGGTTGTTGATCTCCAGGCGGATGGCCGCGTAGGTGTCGGTCTTCGACTTGGGGTCGATGCCGTCCTCTTCGAGGTACCCGACGACCTTCTCGCCGCCCTGCCACGCGGCCGAGTACTGGCCGCGCACGGTGTGCTTGCCCAGGTCCTCGGGGAGCTCGACGGCCGTGAGGACCTTGAGCTTCTCCGCCACCAGCGCCTTGGGGTGGAAGGAGCCGGGCTCCTCCATCGCGGTCAGCGCGAGCAGCTGGAGCAGGTGGTTCTGGATGACGTCGCGGGCCGCGCCGATGCCGTCGTAGTACCCGGCCCGGCCGCCGATGCCGATGTCCTCGGCCATGGTGATCTGCACGTGGTCGACGTACGACCGGTTCCAGATCGGCTCGAACATCGTGTTCGCGAAGCGGAGCGCCAGGATGTTCTGGACGGTCTCCTTGCCGAGGTAGTGGTCGATCCGGAAGACCTCGTCCCGCGGGAAGACCTCGTGGACGACCTTGTTGAGCTCCTCGGCGCTCTTCAGGTCGTGTCCGAAGGGCTTCTCGATGACGGCACGCCGCCAGGAGCCCTCCTTCTGCGCCAGCCCGTGGTTCTTGAGCTGCTGGACCACCTTGGGGAAGAACTTCGGCGGCACCGACAGGTAGAAGGCGAAGTTGCCCCCCGTACCCTGCGCCTTGTCCAGGTCGTCGATCGTGGACTTGAGGGTCTCGAAGGCCGCGTCGTCGTCGAAATCGCCCTGCACGAAGCGGCAGCCCTGCACCAGCTGCTGCCAGACCTCCTCCCGGAAGGGGGTGCGCGAGTGCTGCTTGACGGCCTCGTACACCTCCTGGGCGAAGTCCTCGTGCTCCCATTCGCGGCGGGCGAAGCCGATCAGCGAGAAGCCCGGTGGCAGCAGCCCCCGGTTCGCCAGGTCGTAGATGGCGGGCATCAGCTTCTTGCGCGACAGGTCACCCGTAACGCCGAAAATGACCAGGCCGGACGGCCCCGCGATGCGCGGGAGCCGCCGGTCCTGTGCGTCACGAAGCGGGTTCGCTCCGTTCACAGACAAAGTGTTCAGGCCTCCGTGGGGGCGAGGCGCTGGAGCTCCGCCTCGGTGGACTTCAGCAGGTCGTTCCAGGCCGCCTCGAACTTCTCGACGCCCTCGTCTTCGAGCAGCTGCACCACATCGTCGTACGAGATGCCCAGCTTCGCGACCGCGTCGAGCTCGGCGCGGGACTGGTCGTACGTGGCGCGCACGGTGTCACCCGTGATCTCGCCGTGGTCGGCGGTGGCCTCCAGGGTGGCCTCCGGCATGGTGTTCACCGTGTTCGGGGCGACCAGGTCGACCACGTACAGGGTGTCCTTGTAGGCCGGGTCCTTGACGCCCGTCGAGGCCCACAGCGGCCGCTGCTTGTTGGCGCCGTGCTTCTCCAGGGCGTTCCACCGGTCGGAGGAGAACACCTCTTCGTAGGCCTCGTAGGCCAGACGGGCGTTGGCGAGGGCCGCCTTGCCCTTCAGGGCCTTCGCCTCGTCGGTGCCGACGGAGTCGAGGCGCTTGTCGATCTCCGAGTCCACGCGGGACACGAAGAAGGAGGCGACCGAGTGGATCAGCGAGAGGTCCAGGCCCGCGGCCTTGGCCTTCTCCAGACCCGCCAGGTACGCGTCCATGACCTCGCGGTAGCGCTCCAGCGAGAAGATCAGCGTGACGTTGACGCTGATGCCCTTGCCGATGACCTCGGTGATCGCCGGCAGGCCGGCCTTGGTCGCCGGGATCTTGATGAGCGTGTTCGGGCGGTCCACCAGCCAGGCGAGCTGCTTGGCCTCGGCGATCGTCGCCGCGGTGTTGTGGGCCAGGCGCGGGTCGACCTCGATGGAGACCCGGCCGTCCTGGCCGTCGGTGCGGTCGTAGACCGGGCGCAGGATGTCGGCGGCGTCGCGGACGTCCGCCGTCGTGATCATGCGGATGGCCTCGTCGACGGTGACCTTGCGGGCGGCGAGGTCGGCGAGCTGCTGCTCGTAGCCGTCGCCGCTGCTGATCGCCTTCTGGAAGATCGACGGGTTGGTGGTGACACCGACCACGTGCGACTGGTCGATGAGCTCGGCCAGGTTGCCGGACGTGATGCGCTTGCGGGACAGGTCGTCCAGCCAGATCGCCACGCCCTCGTCGGAGAGGCGCTTGAGTGCGTCTGTCATGGGAATTGCATCTCCTACTGGTTCGTGTACCGGTGTCAGCGCGCGGCGGCGGTGATCGATTCCCTGGCGGCGGCGGCGACGGCCTCGGGAGTGAAGCCGAACTCGCGGAACAGCACCTTGGCGTCGGCGGAGGCACCGAAGTGCTCCAGCGAGACGATCCGGCCCGCGTCGCCGACGTAGCGGTGCCAGGTCAGGCCGATGCCGGCCTCGACCGCGACGCGCGCCTTGACGGACGGCGGCAGGACGCTGTCCTTGTACGCCTGGTCCTGCTCCTCGAACCACTCGACGGACGGCATCGAGACCACGCGGGCCGGGACGCCCTCGGCCTGCAGCGCCTCGCGCGCGGCGACGGCGAGCTGGACCTCGGAACCGGTGCCGATGAGGACGACCTGCGGCTGCCCGCCCTCGGCCTCGAAGAGCACGTACCCGCCCTTGGCCGCGTCCTCGTTGCGCTCGTAGGTCGGCACACCCTGGCGGGTCAGCGCCAGACCGTGCGGGGCGCCCTTGCCGAACACCTTGGTGTGGCGGCGCAGGATCTCGCGCCACGCGATGACGGTCTCGTTCGCGTCGGCCGGGCGGACCACGTTCAGGCCCGGGATGGCGCGCAGCGAGGCGAGGTGCTCGACCGGCTGGTGGGTCGGGCCGTCCTCGCCGAGGCCGATGGAGTCGTGCGTCCACACGTACGTCACCGGCACGTGCATCAGCGCGGACAGGCGGACGGCGTTGCGCATGTAGTCGGAGAACACCAGGAAGGTGCCGCCGTAGATGCGGGTGTGGCCGTGCAGCGCGATGCCGTTCATGGTCGCGGCCATGGCGTGCTCGCGGATGCCGAAGTGCACCGTACGGCCGTACGGGTCGGCCTCCGGCAGCGGGTTGCCCTTCGGGAGGAAGGACGAGTGCTTGTCGATCGTGGTGTTGTTGGAGCCGGCCAGGTCGGCCGAGCCGCCCCACAGCTCCGGGATGACCGAACCGAGCGCTTCGAGGACCTTGCCGGAGGCCGCGCGGGTGGCGACGCCCTTGCCGGTCTCGAAGGCGGGGAGCTTGTCCTCCCAGCCGGCGGGCAGCTCGTTGGCGTTGATGCGGTCGAACTCGGCCGCGCGCTCCGGGTTGGCGGTGCGCCAGGCGGAGTAGTCCTTCTCCCAGGCGGCCTTGGCCTCGCGGCCGCGGTCCAGCGCCTTGCGGGTGTGCGCGAGGACCTCGTCGGAGACGTCGAAGCTCTTCTCCGGGTCGAAGCCGAGGACGCGCTTGGTGGCGGCGACCTCGTCGTCACCGAGGGCCGAGCCGTGCGAGGCCTCGGTGCCCTGGGCGTGCGGGGCCGGCCAGGCGATGATCGAGCGCATCGCGATGAAGGACGGACGCCCGGTCTCGGCCTTGGCCGCGGCCAGGGCGGCGAACAGCGCCTTCGGGTCGAGGTCGCCGTTCGGCTGCTGCGCGACGCGCTGGACGTGCCAGCCGTACGCCTCGTAGCGCTTGAGGGTGTCCTCGGAGACGGCCGTCTCGGTGTCGCCCTCGATGGAGATGTGGTTGTCGTCCCACAGCAGCACCAGGTTGCCGAGCTTCTGGTGGCCGGCCAGGGCGGAGGCCTCGTGGGAGATGCCCTCCTGGAGGCAGCCGTCGCCCGAGATCGCGTAGACCATGTGGTCGAACGGGGAGGTGCCCTGGGGAGCCTCCGGGTCGAACAGGCCGCGCTCGTAGCGGGCGGCCATGGCCATGCCCACCGCGTTGGCGATGCCCTGGCCCAGCGGGCCCGTGGTGGTCTCGACGCCGGCCGTGTGGCCGTACTCCGGGTGGCCGGGGGTCTTGGAGCCCCAGGTGCGGAAGGCTTCGAGGTCGGCGAGCTCCAGGCCGAAGCCGCCGAGGTAGAGCTGGGTGTAAAGAGTGAGGGACGAGTGCCCCGCGGAAAGCACGAAACGGTCGCGGCCGACCCACTCGGGGTCCGCCGGGTCGTGCCGCATCACCTTCTGGAAGAGGGTGTACGCGGCGGGGGCCAGACTCATCGCCGTGCCGGGGTGGCCGTTACCCACCTTCTGGACCGCGTCGGCGGCCAGGATGCGGGCGGTGTCGACGGCCCGCTGGTCGAGGTCGGTCCAGTCGAGCTCTGTGGTCGTCGGCTTGGTGCTCACCGTGGGTCAGGGCTCCTCTCCACATGTCTGTTAGCCGGTGACGAACGGTGCACCGGCGCGATTCCGAGCCTACCCCCGTGACGGCGTGCAGCTATTCGAGTGCCCGCAGTCCGTCACAACGTCGGCGGCTCCGATCGGACCAACACGAGGCGACCCCCGCGCGGGACGACGTAAGTGCAACGTCTAGAGTGGCGTGGTACGTGCGAGCCTTCAGCGGACCTTTATGTCCGGAGCTTGCTGGTTTCTCTGTCAGGGGTGTGCGTGACGGCCGTCGAATCCCGTCCAGCGGGGGTGCTCGGGACGAGCCCCGGTCACCGGCCGTTCGGGGCCCGGGTCATGGCTTTCGTGGCTTTGACCAAGCCGCGGATCATCGAACTTCTGCTGATCACCACAGTGCCGGTGATGTTCCTCGCCGAACAGGGCGTGCCGTCGCTGTGGCTGGTCCTCGCCACCTGCTTCGGCGGGTACTTGTCCGCGGGCGGCGCCAACGCGCTGAACATGTACATCGACCGCGACATCGACGCGCTGATGGACCGCACCGCGCAGCGGCCGCTGGTGACCGGCATGGTCAGCCCGCGCGAGTGCCTGGCCTTCGGCATCACGCTCGCGGTGGTCTCCACCCTGTTCTTCGGGCTGCTCGTCAACTGGCTGTCGGCCGCGCTCGCCCTCGGTGCGCTCCTCTTCTACGTGGTCGTCTACACGATGCTGCTGAAGCGGCGCACCGCGCAGAACATCGTCTGGGGCGGCATCGCGGGCTGCATGCCGGTGCTCATCGGCTGGTCGGCCGTCAAGAACGAGGTCTCCTGGGCCGCGGTCATCCTCTTCCTGGTCATCTTCTTCTGGACGCCGCCGCACTACTGGCCGCTGTCCATGAAGGTGAAGGAGGACTACGCGCGCGTCGGCGTGCCGATGCTGCCGGTGGTGGCGGGCAACCAGGTCGTGGCGCGCCAGATCGTCCTCTACAGCTGGGTGATGGTGGCGGTCTCGCTGCTGCTGACCCCGCTCGGGTACACCGGCTGGTTCTACACCGCGGTGGCGCTGGCGGCCGGCGGCTGGTGGCTGTGGGAGGCGCACGCGCTGCACGCGCGGGCCAAGGCGGGCGTGACGGGCGTGAAGCTCAAGGAGATGCGCCTGTTCCACTGGTCGATCACGTACGTGTCGCTGCTGTTCGTGGCGGTGGCCGTGGATCCCTTCCTGCGCTGACGCTTCCTCGGTTCATTACCCGCCGGTAGCATGCTGTCCATGGCAGACACCACGGCGGACACCGCAGACAAGAAGCAGGACCGGAAGGCCGCGAAGCTGGCCCGTCAGATCGGCGCGTTCGCCAAGCACCACGGCGGCGCCGAGGGCCAGATCGCGCACATCGGCCAGGCCGGCACCCGGATCGTCCTCGTCGGCACCGACGGCGGCTGGGGCGACCTGGTGGCCCCGACGTACGCGGTGGCCCAGCTGGCCGCCGAGAAGGCCGGCCTGACCCTCCACGAGGAGTTCGACGGCGAGTTCGCCGCGCGTGTCAGGACCGGCCCGTACGAGTGGTCGCGCATGGCCGGCATCCAGCTCGGCGGGGCGGCGAACCCGGCGGCCTGATCGCCGCGGCCGGATCGTGACGGTGGCCGCTCGGTCAACAGCGCGAGCAACACCTCACACCCCGCTCACCCGTTAGGACGTGTGGAAGCCCCTTCCTCACGTCCGCAACGGGATGCCCGGATGATCGAAACGCCGCCCCTGGTGGACCAGTACTGCCACGGAGTGCTCCGTACGGAGCTGGGCCTCGGCACCTTCGAGGCCCAGCTGATCCGCTCGGCCGGCCCGCCCGCCGCCGGGACCACCTTCTTCGACACCCAGACCGGCTTCGCGGTGCGCCGCTGGTGCCCGCCCCTGCTCGGCCTGGAGCCGCACTGCACCCCCGCCCGGTACCTGGCCCGGCGGCGCGAGCTGGGCGTGGTCGAATCCGGGCGCCGGCTGCTGCGCGGCTCCGGCGTCGCCGCCTACCTGGTCGACACGGGAGTGCCCGGCGACCTCACCGTCCCCAAGGAGCTGGCGCTCGCGGGGGACGCCGACGCCTTCGAGGTCGTGCGGCTGGAGCTGCTCGCCGAACAGGCCGCCGACACCTCCGGCACCGTCCCGGCCTTCCTCGCCAACCTCGCCGAGGCCGTCCACCACGCCGCCGCCGCGGCCGTGGCCTTCACCTGCGGTGCGGACGCCGGATATCCCGCCGTGCTCGGGCGGGCCCCCGAGCCGCCCGGCCCGGGCGAGGTGCGGGCGGCGGCCGGGCGCTGGCTGGCCCGGCGCGCCAAGGGTGCGGCCGTACGGGACCCCGTACTCCTGCGGCACCTGCTGTGGAGCGCGGTGGCGACGGGGCTGCCGCTCCAGCTGCACACCGGGGCGGGCGCGGGGGAGCCGGGGCAGCGGCCGCAGGAGGCCGATCCGGCGCTGCTGACGGAGTTCGTACGGGCCACCGCGGGGCTCGGGACCCGGCTGGTGCTGCTCGGCGGGTACCCGTACCACCGGCACGCCGCCCAGCTGGCGGGGGCCTTCCCGCACGTCCACGCCGATCTGGGCGCGGCGCTCGGGCAGAGCGGCGCACGGGCGGCGGGGGTGCTGGCCGAGGTGCTGGAGACCGCCCCCTTCGGCAAGCTGCTGTTCTCCAGCGGCGGGCGCCGGCTGCCCGAACTGCACGCGGTGGGCGCCCTGGTGTTCCGGGAGGCGCTGAGCCGGGTGCTGGGCGGCTGGGTGGGCGACGGCGCCTGGTCCTGGCGGGACGCCGAACGGGTGGCGGCCATGGTCGCGGCGGGCAATGCCCGCCGCGTCTACCGGCTGGACGAGCGGGGGTGAGCCGGTGCCGGTGCCCCGCGGTCCCTGCTCCCGGCTCCTGGCTCCCGGCTCAGACGGAGGAGAGCTGCGGGTCGCCCTGCGCCGGGATCTGCGCCCCGGCCGCGGGCCGCTCCCGCAGGCTGAGCGCCATCCGGAGCACGGCGATCCACACCAGGCAGGAGCCGAGCATGTGCGCGGCGACCAGGACCTCGGGCACGTGGGTGAAGTACTGGACGTAGCCGATGCCGCCCTGCGCGAGCAGCACGATCAGCAGGTCACGGGCGCGGGCCCGGGTGTCGGCCGGCGCGTCGACCACGCGCAGCACCAGCCACATGGCCACGGCGAGCGCGCACACCACCCAGGCGGAGATCGCGTGGACGTGCGCGGTGGCCGCCCAGTCGAAGGGCATCCGCTTGATCTCGCTGCTGTCGCCCGCGTGCGGACCTGAACCGGTGACCACCGTGCCCGCCGCGATCAGCACCAGCGTCGTCGCGATCAGGGCCCAGGAGAGCTTGCGCACCGGACCGGGGACGCGCGGCTTCCGGGCGGCGTCGCCCTCGCCGGTGCGCTGCCAGGTGAGCGTCGTGACCGTGATCAGCGAGGTGGCGAGGAGGAAGTGCCCGGCCACGCTGTACGGGTTGAGCCCCGTCAGGACGGTGATGCCGCCGAGGACCGCGTTGCCCATCACGATGAAGAACTGGAGCCAGCCGAGCCTGGTCAGCGAACGGCGCCACGGCTTGGCCGAGCGGGCGGCGATGATGCACCAGCCAACGGCCGCGCAGAGCACGTACGTCAGCATGCGGTTGCCGAACTCGATGGCCCCGTGGAAACCCTGCGCCTGGGTCACGATCAGGCTGTCGTCGGTGCACTTGGGCCACGTGTCGCAGCCGAGACCGGATCCGGTCAGCCGTACCGCGCCGCCGGTGACGACGATGAGCACGCTCATGACGACCGCGGCGAGCGCGGCCTGCCGGACGATCCGGGGTGACGGGGTCCAGCGGTTGGCGATGAAGGCGAGAGGGGTCAACACGGCCCTTATCGTACGCGGAGCCTTGTGCAAACTTTCACGAGGGGGTGTCCGCGGATCCGTCCGGTGCCGTTCCGGGGCCGGCGGCCGCCCGGAACCGGGCTCCCGCAGGGTCGCCCTCCTCGTGCCACCAGACGCGCAGGCGCCAAGGGACGCCATCGCCCGGGTAGTCGGCGGACGTGGTGAATCCGCGTATCAATTCAGCGCCTATGTCCGCTGCTGTCCTGTTTCTTACTTCTGCCGCGCTGTGCCAGGGATGTTCCGGTACGTTCCACAGCCCGTCAGGACCGCGCACTTCGAAGCGCCACACCGCGAGCCAGGGCGTGACCTCCAGCATCGTGCCCACCTGTTCGGCGCCGAGCCGCAGCCGGCCGGCGATCTCGGACTCGGCCACGCCCTGGATCCGGGCGGCCACCACGGCCTGGGGCAGCAGGGGTTCGGGCAGCAGGCCCCGCGCGCGCAGGCTCACCAGGGAGTCGAAGGACAGGAGGCGCAGCCGCAGTTCGAGCTGGCGGCCGATGTGGTCGAGGGCCTCCTCCGCCTCCTGGGCCTCCTCCGCGCCGGGGGCCGCGCGCAGCAGCTGGCGGAAACCGCCCTCCGCGTCCACCGCCCAGGCCACGGCCTCCTCGGCGGAGCCGAGCTCCGCGAGCCGGTCTCCGAGGAACACCTTGGCCTGGGCGAGTCCGCGCCGGTTGACCGGATCCCGCTGGTCCAGCGCCGCCCACACCTCGACCGCGGCCCGGGTCAGGTCCAGGGCGCGCTCGCCCGCCGCCCGTTCCATCGGGCTCGGGCCGGATTCGGCCGGCGGGCCGAGCGGATGCCGGGGCAGCCGTAGCTCGTCGCTCAGCGGCCAGGACAGCCAGACCCCCTGGTTGATCAGGCCCCGGGCGTACCAGCGCGCGTACTCCGGGGCGTGCCCGGCCGCCTGCCGGCCGTGCCGCAGTCCCTCCTCGACGGCCGCGAGGGCGCCGGCCCGGTCACCGCCGGCGAAGCGGCGCGCCGCCAGGTCGCCCAGGCGCAGGCCGAGGCGCGCCGCGCACTCCGGATCGGTCCGCGCCGGCTCGCGCAGCGCGCCGATCAGCTCCGTCAGCAGCGCCTCGGCCTCGGCCGGCGCCGCCCGTGCGGCCCCCGACCGGATCTGTGCCCATTGGGCGTCCAGCCGTAGAACGTCTTCCCGTTGCGCCATGTCCGCCCCCCGGCGTCCTGGTGTGCCCCGCCCCCGCGGGGCGGCGCCCATCCTGCTGCCAGGTCAACGTCCGGGGGAGGGGATTCACTCCCAGCGGAACAGCTTGGCGGCGGCGCCGAGTCCGAGGACCGCCCATGCGGCGAGGACGGCCACGTCCCCCCACGGCAGCGCGGCGCCGTTCCGCAGGACCTCGCGCAGCCCGTCGGACAGCGCCGAGATCGGCAGCAGCGCCAGGACGGACTGCACCCCTTCGGGGAACTTCTCCATCGGCACGATCACCCCGCCGCCGACCAGCAGCAGCAGGAACACCAGGTTGGCGGCGGCCAGCGTGGCCTCGGCCTTGAGGGTGCCCGCCATCAGCAGCCCGAGCCCGGAGAAGGCCGCGGTGCCCAGCAGGACCAGAGCGGCGACCGCGAGCGGGCTGCCGTGCGGGGACCAGCCCAGGGCGAGGGCGATCACCGTCAGCAGAGCGATCTGGAGCACCTCGGTGACCAGCACGGACAGCGTCTTGGCGGCCATCAGCGCCCAGCGCGGCAGCGGCGAGGCGCCGAGCCGCTTGAGCACCCCGTAGCGGCGGTCGAAGCCGGTGGCGATGGCCTGCCCGGTGAAGGCGGTGGACATCACGGCCAGCGCCAGGATGCCGGGAGCGAGGAAGTCGACCGACTTCCCGGCGCCGGTGTCGACGATGTCCACGGCGGAGAACAGCACCAGCAGCAGGGCCGGGATGATCACGGTCAGCAGCAGCTGCTCCCCGTTGCGCAGCAGCATCCGGGTCTCCAGCGCGGTCTGCGCCAGGATCATCCGGGACACGGGTGCGGCCGCCGGGGCGGGGGTGAACGTACCGGCGCTCATGCGCGCAGCTCCTTGCCCGTGAGTTCCAGGAAGACGTCTTCGAGGGTGTGCCGCTCCACCGAGAGGCTGTTCGGCATCACCCCGTGCTGGGCGCACCAGGAGGCGACGGTGGCCAGCAGCTGCGGGTCCACGGCGCCGGTGACCCGGTAGACGCCCGCGGTGAGCTCGGCGGCCTCGGTGCCGTCGGGCAGCGCCTTGAGCAGCGAGCCGAGGTCGAGGGCGGGCCGGCCGGTGAAGCGCAGGGTGTTCTCGGCCCCGCCGCGGCACAGCTGCTCGGGGCTGCCGTGCGCGATGACCCGGCCGGCGTCGACGATGGCGACCTCGTCGGCGAGCTGTTCCGCCTCGTCCATGTGGTGGGTGGTGAGGACGACGCCCACCCCGTCCGCGCGCAGTTCCCGTACGAGGTCCCAGGTCGCCCGCCGGGCCTGCGGGTCCAGGCCCGCGGTCGGCTCGTCCAGGAAGACCAGCTCGGGGCGGCCGACCACGGCCATGGCCAGGGCCAGGCGCTGCTGCTGGCCGCCGGACAGGCGGCGGTAGGCGGTGCGGCCGCAGCCGCCCAGTCCGAGCCGCTCGACCAGGACGTCCACGTCGAGCGGGTGGGCGTACAGCTTGGCCATGTGGCGCAGCATCTCGACGGCGCGGGCGCCGGAGTAGACCCCGCCGGACTGGAGCATCACGCCGATCCGCGGGCGCAGCGCCTCGGACTCGGCGACCGGGTCGAGGCCGAGGACGCGGACGGTGCCGGCGTCGGGGCGGTGGTAGCCCTCGCAGGTCTCCACGGTGGTGGTCTTGCCCGCGCCGTTGGGGCCGAGGACGGCGGTGACCGAGGCCTTGCGGACGGTGAGGTCGAGACCGTCCACCGCTGTCTTGGGCCCGTACCGCTTCACCAGTCCGCGGATCTCCACGGCGGGGTCGTTGCTCATGCGGGGGAGTCTACGGAGCCGGGGAGGGGGTCCCCGGTCCCGGGGTCGAAGGGTTGCGGACCTGCGCGTTCATGATTTTTTTCAGTCGGTCCGGAGTGCGGCGGCGGGGCCGGCATCCTCGCGCCGCGGCTGCCGGTGGCCGTTTTCGCGGCCATCGGGTCGAACACCGTGTCGCGAACACGGCTCTTTTCAGCCGTGTGGTCCTGGACGGGGCATCCGGTTTCGGTGACCTTTTCCGCACTGTGATGTGCACCGTTCCCGGAACCGTCTTCGGCACGGGATTGCTGGTGGGAGCCGTGCAGCCGGTCACGGGAGGGGCCCCGCAGAATGATGGATCAATCCCTTCCGCTTAACTCTGCGTAGACAAATTAGGTAACCCTTAGTGATAGAGGCCACCAGGAGTGGCCCCGGTCACGGCTTGTCGGGGCTCGACTAATTACGCAACAATGGCGTTGTGAAATACGGCGAACGGATGATCGAGACCCCTCAGGGGGAACTCGCTACCGGGGAGCGGTCAACCCGCAACCGGGTCGCGCGCTCCATCCTGGACCACGGTCCGTCCACCGTCGCCGACCTCGCGGCGCGTCTCGGCCTCACCCAGGCCGCCGTCCGCCGCCACCTCGACGCGCTCGTCGCCGACGACGTGGTCGAGCCCCGCGAGCAGCGCGTCTACGGTGCGCGCACCCGGGGCCGGCCCGCCAAGGTCTTCGCGCTCACCGACTGCGGCCGCGACGCGTTCGACCAGTCCTACGACTCGCTCGCCGCGGACGCACTGCGCTGGATCGCGCAGGCCGCCGGCGGGGGCGAGCAGGGCGAGGCGGCCGTCGCCGCCTTCGCCAGGGCGAGGATGGACGCACAGGCCGAGACCTACCGGGAAAGCCTGGACGCCGCCGCCCCCGCGGAACGCACCGAGGCCCTTGCCAAGGCGTTGACCGCGGACGGGTACGCTGCTACGGCGAAGAGCGCTCCCGGTCCGCACAGCGGTGAACAGCTCTGCCAGCACCACTGCCCGGTCGCCCATGTCGCCGAGCAGTTCCCGCAGCTCTGCGAGGCGGAGACCGAGGTCTTCTCCCGCTTGCTCGGGACGCACGTGCAGCGCCTCGCCACGATCGCCCACGGCGACGGGGTGTGCACCACCTTCATCCCGCGAGGCGCGGGCACCACACAGAACGACACGTCAGCATCTGCCAGCACGGCCGGGAGGAACCCCGCATGACCACGGAGACTGCTCACCCTGAGCTTGAGGGTCTGGGCAACTACGAGTACGGCTGGGCCGACTCCGACGCGGCCGGCTCGGCTGCCAAGCGAGGCCTGTCGGAGGACGTCGTCCGCGACATCTCGGCGAAGAAGAACGAGCCCGAGTGGATGCTGAAGCTCCGCCTCAAGGGCCTGAAGCTCTTCGGCAAGAAGCCCATGCCGACCTGGGGCTCCGACCTCTCCGGCATCGACTTCGACAACATCAAGTACTTCGTGCGTTCCACCGAGAAGCAGGCCGCTTCGTGGGAGGACCTGCCCGAGGACATCAAGAACACGTACGACAAGCTCGGCATCCCGGAGGCGGAGAAGCAGCGCCTCGTCGCCGGTGTCGCGGCCCAGTACGAGTCCGAGGTCGTCTACCACCAGATCCGCGAGGACCTGGAGGAGCAGGGCGTCATCTTCCTCGACACGGACACCGCGCTCAAGGAGCACCCGGAGCTCTTCCAGGAGTACTTCGGCACGGTCATCCCGGTCGGCGACAACAAGTTCGCGTCGCTGAACACCGCCGTGTGGTCGGGCGGCTCGTTCATCTACGTGCCCAAGGGCGTCAAGGTCGACATCCCGCTCCAGGCCTACTTCCGCATCAACACGGAGAACATGGGCCAGTTCGAGCGGACGCTGATCATCGTCGACGAGGACGCCTACGTCCACTACGTCGAGGGCTGCACCGCCCCGATCTACTCCTCGGACTCGCTGCACAGCGCCGTGGTCGAGATCATCGTGAAGAAGGGCGGCCGCTGCCGCTACACGACGATCCAGAACTGGTCGAACAACGTCTACAACCTGGTCACCAAGCGCGCCGTGGCGTACGAGGGCGCGACCATGGAGTGGATCGACGGCAACATCGGTTCCAAGGTCACCATGAAGTACCCGGCCGTCTACCTGATGGGCGAGCACGCCAAGGGCGAGACCCTGTCCATCGCCTTCGCGGGCGAGGGCCAGCACCAGGACGCCGGCTCCAAGATGGTCCACATGGCGCCGAACACCTCCTCGAACATCGTCTCCAAGTCGGTGGCGCGCGGCGGCGGCCGCACCTCGTACCGCGGCCTGGTCGAGATCGGCGAGGGCGCCCACGGCTCCAAGTCGAACGTGCTCTGCGACGCGCTCCTGGTCGACACGATCTCCCGCTCGGACACGTACCCGTACGTGGACGTCCGCGAGGACGACGTCTCCATGGGCCACGAGGCGACCGTCTCCAAGGTCTCGGACGACCAGCTCTTCTACCTGATGAGCCGCGGCATGACCGAGTTCGAGGCCATGGCCATGATCGTGCGCGGGTTCGTCGAGCCCATCGCGCGCGAGCTGCCCATGGAGTACGCACTGGAGCTCAACCGGCTGATCGAGCTGCAGATGGAGGGCTCGGTCGGTTAATCCCGGCCCGCCCGGCACCAGCTCCACGATCCGCGCCCCTGGCGGGCCGAGGATCGTAACGACGTAGACCGTGTTCTTTTCAGAGAGTGAGCAAGACGACAGCCATGGCTGAGGCTCAGAACATTCCGGCCGGGTCCACCACGGCCGGCGCGATCGCGGTGGCCGCCGAGTCCACCGTCGCCACCCGGATGAGCGCACCCCCGTCCTTCGACGTGGCGGACTTCCCCGTCCCCCACGGCCGCGAGGAGGAGTGGCGGTTCACCCCGCTGGCGCGCCTGCGCGGTCTGCACGACGGCACCGCGGTCGCCAACGGCACCATGAAGGCCCAGATCGACGCGCCCGAGGGCGTCACCGTCGAGTCGGTGGAGCGCGGCGACGCGCGCATCGGCAAGGCCGGCACCCCGGTGGACCGGATCGCCGCCCAGGCGTTCTCGTCCTTCGCCAAGGCCACGGTCGTCACCGTGCCCAAGGAGGCCGTCCTGACCGAGCCGGTGCGCGTCTCGCTGCACGGCGAGGGCGGCACGACCTTCGGGCACACCGTCTTCGACGTCCAGGCGTTCGCCGAGGCCGTCATCGTCATCGACCACACCGGTGACGGCGTGCGCGCCGCCAACGTCGACTTCCTCGTCGGCGACGGCGCCAAGCTCACCGTCGTCTCCGTGCAGGACTGGGACGACACCGCCGTCCACTGCTCCCAGCACAACGCGCTGATCGGCCGCGACGCGACCTTCAAGTCCATCGTGGTCACCTTCGGCGGCGACGTCGTACGCCTCCACCCGCGGGTCAGCTACGCGGGCCCCGGCGGCGAGGCCGAGCTCCTCGGCCTGTACTTCACGGACGCCGACCAGCACCAGGAGCACCGCCTCCTGGTCACGCACGACGCCCCGCACTGCAAGTCGCACGTGGTCTACAAGGGCGCGCTGCAGGGCGAGGGCGCGCACGCGGTGTGGATCGGCGACGTCCTCATCGAGAAGAGCGCCGAGGGCACCGACACCTACGAGATGAACCGCAACCTCGTCCTGACGGACGGCGCGCGGGTCGACTCGGTGCCGAACCTGGAGATCGAGACCGGCGAGATCGTCGGCGCCGGCCACGCCTCCGCGACCGGCCGCTTCGACGACGAGCAGCTCTTCTACCTCCAGGCCCGCGGCATCCCGGCCGACGAGGCCCGGCGCCTGGTCGTGCGCGGCTTCTTCGCCGAACTCGTCCAGCAGATCGGTGTCGACGACATCGAGGAGCGCCTGCTCGCCAAGATCGAGACCGAGCTTGAGGCGTCCGTCTGATGACCTACGTCAAGGCCTGTGCGCTGAGCGAGCTGGAGGAGAACACCCCCAAGCGGGTGGAACTCGACGGCACGCCGGTGTCCATCGTCTCCACCGAGGGGGAGGTGTTCGCGATCAACGACATCTGCTCGCACGCGAACGTCTCGCTCTCGGAGGGCGAGGTCGAGGACTGCATGATCGAGTGCTGGCTGCACGGGTCGTCGTTCGACCTGCGCACCGGCAAGCCGTCCGGTCTGCCCGCGACCCGCCCGGTCCCCGTATACCCCGTAAAGATCGACGGGGGCGACGTGCTCGTCTCCCTCACCCAGGAGTCCTGAGGTATCCATGGCAACGCTTGAAATCCACGACCTGCACGTCTCCGTCGAGGCCGAGAACGGCGCCCGCGAGATCCTCAAGGGTGTCGACCTCACCGTCAAGGCCGGCGAGACGCACGCCATCATGGGTCCGAACGGCTCCGGCAAGTCCACGCTGGCGTACTCGCTCGCCGGTCACCCGAAGTACACCATCACCGGTGGCACCGTGACCCTGGACGGCGAAGACGTCCTGGAGATGTCCGTCGACGAGCGCGCCCGCGCCGGCGTCTTCCTCGCCATGCAGTACCCGGTCGAGGTCCCCGGCGTCTCGGTCTCCAACTTCCTGCGCACCTCGGCCACCGCCATCCGCGGCGAGGCCCCGAAGCTGCGCACCTGGGTGAAGGAGGTCAAGTCCGCGATGGAGCAGCTCCAGATGGACCCGGCCTTCGCCGAGCGCAACGTCAACGAGGGCTTCTCCGGCGGCGAGAAGAAGCGCCACGAGATCCTCCAGCTGGAGCTCCTCCAGCCGAAGATCGCGATCCTCGACGAGACCGACTCCGGCCTCGACGTCGACGCCCTGCGCATCGTCTCCGAGGGCGTCAACCGCGTCCGCGAGACCGGTGAGGTCGGCACCCTGCTGATCACCCACTACACGCGCATCCTGCGCTACATCAAGCCCGACTTCGTGCACGTGTTCGCGAACGGCCGCATCGCGGAGTCCGGTGGCGCCGAGCTGGCGGACCAGCTGGAGGCCGAGGGCTACGACAAGTACGTGAAGGGTGGCGCGACCGCGTGACACAGCTGCCTGGCCTCCTCGACATCGAGGCGATCCGCAAGGACTTCCCCCTTCTGGATCGTGTGGTCCACGACGGGAAGAAGATCGTTTACCTGGACAACGCGGCGACTTCGCAGAAGCCGCGCCAGGTGCTCGACGCGCTGAACGAGTACTACGAGCAGCACAACGCCAACGTCCACCGCGGCGTGCACGTGCTCGCCGAGGAGGCCACGGCGCTGTACGAGGGCGCCCGCGACAAGGTCGCCGCCTTCATCAACGCGCCGAGCCGCGACGAGGTGATCTTCACCAAGAACGCTTCGGAGTCGCTCAACCTGGTCGCGAACATGCTCGGCTGGGCGGACGAGCCCTACCGGGTCGACCGCGAGACCGAGATCGCCATCACGGAGATGGAGCACCACTCCAACATCGTCCCGTGGCAGCTGCTCTCGCAGCGCACCGGCGCGAAGCTGAAGTGGTTCGGCCTCACCGACGACGGCCGGCTCGACCTGTCCAACATCGAAGAGGTCATCACGGAGAAGACGAAGATCGTCTCCTTCACGCTGGTCTCCAACATCATGGGCACGATCAACCCGGTCGAGGCGATCGTCCGGCGCGCGCAGGAAGTCGGCGCGCTGGTGCTGATCGACGCCTCGCAGGCCGCTCCGCACATGCCGCTGGACGTGCAGGCGCTCGGCGCCGACTTCGTGGCCTTCACCGGCCACAAGATGTGCGGCCCGACCGGCATCGGCGTGCTCTGGGGCCGCCAGGAGCTCCTGGAGGACCTGCCCCCGTTCCTCGGTGGCGGCGAGATGATCGAGACCGTGTCGATGCACGCCTCCACGTACGCCCCGGCGCCCCACAAGTTCGAGGCGGGTACGCCCCCGATCGCGCAGGCCGTCGGCCTCGGCGCGGCCGTGGACTACCTGAGCGCGATCGGCATGGACAAGATCGCCGCGCACGAGCACGCGATCACCGAGTACGCGGTGAAGCGCCTCCTGGAGGTCCCCGACCTGCGGATCATCGGCCCGATGACGGCCGAGGACCGCGGCGCCGCGATCTCCTTCACGCTCGGCGACATCCACCCCCACGACGTGGGCCAGGTCCTGGACGAGCAGGGCATCGCGGTCCGCGTGGGACACCACTGCGCGCGCCCGGTCTGCCTGCGCTACGGAATTCCCGCGACCACGCGAGCGTCTTTCTACCTGTACTCCTCTCCGGCGGACGTCGACGCGCTGATCGACGGGCTGGAGCACGTACGGAACTTCTTCGGCTGACGAGGGCGACGAGGACGACGCAGTGAAGCTGGATTCGATGTACCAGGAACTGATCCTGGACCACTACAAGCACCCGCACGGGCGTGGCCTGCGCGACGGCGATGCCGAGGTGCACCACGTCAACCCGACGTGCGGCGACGAGATCACGCTGCGCGTGAAGTACGACGGCGAGACGCTCACCGACGTCTCGTACGAGGGCCAGGGCTGCTCCATCAGCCAGGCCAGCGCGTCCGTGCTGAACGAGCTGCTCGTCGGCAAGGAGCTGGCCGAGGCGCAGAAGATCCAGGGCGTGTTCCTGGAGATGATGCAGTCGAAGGGCAAGATCGAGCCCGACGAGGCCATGGAGGAGGTGCTGGAGGACGCGGTCGCGTTCGTCGGCGTCTCCAAGTACCCGGCTCGCGTGAAGTGTGCTCTGCTGAGCTGGATGGCCTGGAAGGACGCGACCGCCCAGGCACTGGGCGACGCCGCGGAGAGGAAGACGGCATGACCGAGAACGCGACGCCCGCCGAGGCGTCGATCAAGCCGGCCACCGAGGAAGAGGTCCGCGAGGCCCTCTACGACGTGGTCGACCCCGAGCTGGGGATCGACGTCGTCAACCTGGGCCTGATCTACGGCATCCACATCGACGACGCGAACATCGCCACCCTCGACATGACGCTGACCTCGGCGGCCTGCCCGCTGACGGACGTCATCGAGGACCAGGCGAAGTCGGCGACGGACGGCATCGTGAGCGAGCTGCGGATCAACTGGGTCTGGATGCCGCCGTGGGGCCCGGACAAGATCACGGACGACGGTCGCGAGCAGCTGCGCGCGCTCGGCTTCAACGTCTGAGCCACCCGTTTCACGAAGGCCCCCGGCACTGCGCCGGGGGCCTTTCGCGTGCTCCGGAGCAGGTGGGGCGGTGTGCGGCGGGCTCCCGACGGGCCCTGCGAGTTCTTCCGGTGGACGATTGACGTGCACCGGATGTTGGCCACGGTGGCCGAACCTGCTCGACGGCCGTCACGGCGTGGCGCGGTTCACGCCCGGCTCGACTCTTGGGGACGGGACACCGATGAAGAAGCAGCTTGGCATCGCAGGCATCGCGGCGCTGGTCGTCGCCGGGACGGTCACGGTCGCGCCCGCCCAGGCGGTGACGTACGGGACGCCGACCATCAGCCTGTCCGCGTCGTACCTGTCCGGGGCCGTCGGCGCGGTCGGGGACCCGCTGGTCGACGTGACCGTGGCGCAGAGCGGCGCCGACGCGTCCGCCCTGACGGTCAGCGCCTCCGCGTCGAGCAAGGCCTCGGTCGCCGGAACGGGCGACGTGAGCGTCACCGGGACCGGGGCCGTGCGCCGCCTCGCCGTCGCCGCGCGCGGCCGCGGCTACACCAACCTCACCGTCAAGGTGACGGGGCTGGGCGGCAAGAGCGCCACCAAGACCCTCTCCTACGCCGCCTCCGCCGCCGTGCAGAACCCGGCCGACGCCCGCTACTTCAGCGGCGCCTGCGACTCCTCGGCCGCCGTGGACGTCGGCGGCGGGTACACCGTCGTCGCCGACGACGAGAGCAACGTACTGCGCCTGTACGACCGTTCCCGCTCGGCCGCCCCGGTCCGCACCTGGGACTTCAGCTCGCAGCTCGGCGTCTCCAAGGAGGTGGACATCGAGGGCGCGACCCTGATCGGGAACACCATCTACTGGACGGGCTCGCTCGGCAACAACAAGGACGGCGAGTACAAGGCGCCCCGGAACACGGTGTTCACCACGACGGTGAGCGGCTCCGGGTCCGCCACGCAGCTCGCGTACGGGCGCTCGTACAAGAAGCTCCGCGACGACCTGGTGGCCTGGGACAAGGCGAACGGGAACCGCTACGGTTTCGCGGCCGGCACGGCGGACGGCGAGGCGCCCAAGCAGATCGACGGCTTCAACGTGGAGGGCCTGGAGTTCGCGCCGGGCTCGACCACCACCGCCTACCTGGGCTTCCGGGCCCCGCTGGCCCCGGCGGTGCCCGGTGGCAAGGCGCTGGTCGTACCGGTGACCAACTTCGACAAGGTGCTCTCCAGCGGCGCCAAGGCCACCTTCGGGGCGGGCATCGAGCTCGACCTCGGCGGGCTCGCGATCCGCGACATCCGCAAGAACGCGGCGAACCAGTACCTGATCCTGGCCGGTTCCTGGGCCGCGGACGACAACTCCGACCCGTACGCGCTCTACCAGTGGGACGGCGTCGCCGGCCACGCCCCGGTCAAGCGGGCCGACCTGCCGACGACCGACCCGGGCGGCTGGGAGGCCATCGTGGACGTGCCGGACCTGTCGGCACCGGGCGCGCGCGTCCAGCTGATCACGGACAGCGGCTCGGCCGACCTGTACGGGGACGGCACCGAGGCCAAGGACCTGACCCACGCGGAATGGAAGAAGTCCCGCGCGGCCTGGTTCACCCTGAACTGACGTCCGTGCCGGCGTCGCGGACGGCCCTCAGTGCCGCCGCGACGCCGGCCTCGATGTCCCGGACCGGGTAGAACACCTCGCGCACCACGCGCTCCCGGTCCACCACCAGCGTCAGCCGCTTCAGCCGGCTCACCCCCGCCGCCCGGAACGTCGGCAGCCGCAGCGCCGCCGTCAGCGAGAGCTCCGCGTCCGAGAGCAGCGGGAACCGCAGCCCCTCCGCCTGCGCGAACTCCCGCTGCTCGTCGGGCCGCTGGGTGGACACCCCGTGCACCGTCGCCCCGGCCGCCGTGAACTCGGCCAGCTGGTCCCGGTACGTGCACGACTCGAACGTGCAGCCCTTGGCCCCCGGGATCCCCGCCCACCCCGGCGGGTAGGACTCGGCCCGGGCGTACGCGCCGGGGAAGCAGTACAGGACCGTGAACGGCGTGTCCGCCACCGGATCCCGCAGCTCTCCGAACCGGTCCGCCAGCACCAGCTCCGGCAGCCGCGTGCCGCGCAGCGCGTGCACCCGTTCCGCCTCCCGCGAGGATTCCTCCGCCGTCGCCGTCATCTCGCCTTCCCCCAGGACCCAGGTGTCTCCCCAGTCCTGGAGGGCCACCAGGACCGGCAGCAGCCCCCGCCCGCGCGGGGTCAGCCGGTACTCGTGCCGCACCGGGCGTTCCTGGTACGGCTCGCGCGTCAGCACCCCGGCCTCGACCAGCAGCTTCAGCCGCTCGGCCAGCACCTTCCGGGAGACCCCGAGCTCGCGCTGGAACGCGTCGAAGCGGTGCACGCCGCGCGCGGCGTCGCGCACGATCAGCAGCGTCCACCAGTCGCCCACCACGTCGAGGGCCTGGGCGATGGCGCACTCCGCGTCGTCGAGGTGCGTGCGCTGGGCCATGGGTACTCCTTTGTCCGTTGACCCAAGGCTGTCATGCTGACATAGTCCGTTCCCAAAAGGAACCTACTACGGGACTCGCTACGGTTCGGGGGCGGACATGGGAATGGCGCAGGGCTTCAAGGACGTGCCCCGCGTGGTGTGGCTGCTGGCGGCCGGGGTGTTCGTCAACGCCGTCGTCAGCTTCACCTTCGTCTTCGTCTTCCTGTACCTGACCGGCCCGCGCGGCCTCGGCGCCGCCCAGGCGGGCCTGGCCACCGGAATCGGCGGTGTCGGCCTCGTCGCCGGGAACTTCACCGGCGGCTGGTACGGGGACCGCTTCGGCCACCGCCGCGTGCTGCTCGCCGCCTCCGCCGCGGGCGGCCTCACCCTGATGTGCTTCCCGCTGCTGTCCACCGCCGGGCTCTGCGTGGCCCTTCCGCTGGCCCAGTACGCCTCCGGCGTGGTCCGGGCCGCGAACTCCGCGCTGGTCGCCGTCACCGTCCCCGAGGGCGCCCGCCGGCAGGCCTTCGCCGTGGTCCGCTGCGTCTCCAACGGCGGCTTCACCCTCGGCCCGCCGCTGGGGGCCCTGCTCGCGACGGGGTTCTCGTACGACTGGCTCTTCGTTGCCGACGGCCTCGGGACCCTGTTCTTCGCCCTGTGGACCGCCCGGGTCGTCCCGGCCCGCGGCACCTCCCGCAGCGCCTCCCGCCCCGCCGCGGCCCCGGACGGGGGTCTGGGCCGAGGCGTGTGGGAGGAGCTGCGGGCCAGGCCCGCCGTACTCGTCCTGCTCGGCGCGATCCTGGTGACCGACCTCGTCTACCGCCAGCAGTACTCGGTCTTCCCCGTCTACCTCGCCGACCACGGCCTCGACGTCCGCGCCTTCGGCTTCGTCATCGCCCTGAACGGGGGAGTCATCCTGCTGCTGGAGCTCCCGGCCGCCGTCGCGCTGCGCTCCCGGCCGCCGCTGCCCGTCATCGCCGCCGGGATCGTGCTCGTCGGGGCCGGGTACGCGGCGCTGTGGGCCGGGGCGGGGGTCGCCGCCGCCGTGACGATGATGGTGCTGCTCAGCCTCGGCGAGATCCTGTACAAGACCACCGCGACCGCCTACGTCGCCGACCAGGCGCCGGAGCACGCGATGGGGCGGTTCCAGAGCCTGTACGCGGGGGTCTCGGTCAGCGGGGTCGTCCTCGGGCCGCCGCTGGGCGGAGCCCTGTACGCGGCCGCGCCCGGGATGCTGTGGCCGCTGTGCGGGGCGCTGGCGGCGGGCGCGGGCGGGGCGGTGCTGTACGTGTCACGCGGCGAGGCGCGGCGCGAGGGGCCGGACGGGGAGCGGCACGCGGCGCGACCGGCACATGAGACCGGTTCGCGACCTGGGGCCGCGGCCGGTTAGGTTTCGGGCATGACTGCTACGCGTACCACCGGCGCCGTCGCCGCCGGACTTGCCACCATCGCCTCCGACGGCACCGTCCTCGACACCTGGTTCCCCGCCCCCGAGCTGGTGGCCGAGCCCGGTCCGGCCGGCACCGAGCGCCTCACCGCCGATCAGGCCGTGCAGCTCCTGGGTGCCGCGGCGGCCAAGGCGATCCGCCTGGACGCCGTCCGCGACGTCGAGGTCGTAGCCGTCCGCACCGTGATCTCCTCCCTGGAGGACAAGCCGCTGGACGCGCACGACGCGTACCTGCGCCTGCACCTGCTCAGCCACCGCCTGGTCAAGCCGCACGGCCAGAACCTGGACGGCCTCTTCGGCCTGCTGGCCAACGTCGCCTGGACCTCGCTCGGCCCGGTCGCCGTGGACCAGGTGGAGGCCGTACGGCTGAACGCGCGCGCCGAGGGCCTGTACCTCCAGGTCACCTCGATCGACAAGTTCCCGCGGATGACGGACTACGTCGCCCCCAAGGGCGTGCGCATCGCCGACGCGGACCGGGTCCGCCTGGGCGCGCACCTCGCCGAGGGCACCACCGTCATGCACGAGGGCTTCGTCAACTTCAACGCGGGCACCCTCGGCACCTCGATGATCGAGGGCCGGATCTCGGCCGGCGTCGTGGTCGGCAACGGTTCCGACATCGGCGGCGGCGCGTCCACGATGGGCACCCTCTCGGGCGGCGGCAAGCAGATCATCTCGATCGGCGAGCGCTGCCTGATCGGTGCCGAGGCGGGCGTGGGCATCGCGCTGGGCGACGAGTGCATCGTCGAGGCCGGCCTGTACGTGACCGCGGGCACCCGCGTCACCCTCCCGGACGGCCAGATCGTCAAGGCCCTGGAGCTCTCGGGCGCCGGCAACATCCTCTTCCGCCGCAACTCGGTCACGGGCACCGTCGAGGCCCGCCCGAACAACGCGGTCTGGGGCGGCCTGAACGAGGTCCTCCACTCCCACAACTGACCCCGGGCCTGGTGGCCTTCGGCGGTCCCGGAACGGCCGCGACGCCCTCATCCCCCGGCAAGGGGGATGAGGGCGTCGCGTTTCCTGCGGCCCCGGTCCGCCCTTCCGCCCCGAGCGCGGGAGGACGTGGGGGGTCAGCTGAGGGGGAGGGTGCGGATCAGGCCGGCGAAGGCCTCTTCCTCCGCCTCGGTCAGTTCGACCGACTCCATCGGGTGCGTGGCGGCGCTGCGCTGGGCCGGGATGACCGCCACGCCCTGGTGGGCGGCCGGCTCCGGGTGGTGGAAGCGGGAGTCCCACAGCATGTGTCCTAGGCCGAGCACCCACACGAGGGCGGCCACGAGCAGGACGGCCAGGCCGATTTCCTGAGCGAGGGAGATGGAGGGGAACACGCGGTCCTCCGGGGGACACGGGGGGACAGGTTCGAGCGTGGGGCCACTCAACACCACAACCCGGGTCGAATGGGTGGTGATGTGGCGAGCGTCACGCCAGGGGCGAAAGTCCTGACTTCTCCCGAGCTGTCCCCCGCGCGTCCCGCAGAGTTCACGGAGCCCGCAGAGTTCACGGAGCCCGCAGAACCCGCCCCGCCGGTCCGCACGGACCCGTACCGCCTCCACCAGCGCCCGCTCCCGCCCGCCCTGGCCGAGAGCCGGGACGTCCGCCGGCAGGGCCAGTGCGGCGGGCAGGTCCTCACGGGTGGCCGTACGCGAGATCGTGGCCGGAAGTGTCGCAGGGCCCCCGGAAGGGACGGCTTCCGGGGGCCCTGCTGCTCAAGTCCGCGCCGCGGTTACGGGCGGAAGCGCAGCACCTGCGGGTCGTGGTCGCTGTTCTGCGCCGCGAACTCCGCGTTGATGTGCACGCTGTCGTACGAGAAGTTCTTGACCGCCGGGCTCGTCAGGATCTGGTCCAGCACCTGCGCGTTGCCCTGGTACACGTACGAGTAGCGCTCGGCCTTCGGCAGCGACTTGATCGCCGAGTACAGCGCCCCGCCGTCCTCCAGCGCCTGCGCGGTCGCGGAGAACTCGAAGTCGTTGATGTCGCCGACGGCCAGGACGCTCGCGTTCTTGTCCGTCGCCAGGAGCTGCTTGACGAAGCCGTTCACGGCCTGCGCCTGGAGCAGCCGCTTGGCCTCCGAGGAGCGCACCGGCGGCTGGTGGACGGAGGTCAGGCCCTCGTCGCCGCCCTTGGAGCCGAAGTGGTTGGCGATGACGAAGACCGTCTTGCCCTTGAAGACGAACTCGCCGGCCAGCGGCTTGCGGCTGTCGGCCCACGCCGGGTTCGCCGGGTCGATCCGGCCGGGGGAGTGGGTCAGGGCGGCCTTGCCGTTCACCTGCGTCACGCCGGTCGCGGTCACCGCGTCGCCCGCCGCGCGGTCCGTGAAGGAGACGCGGGCCGGGTTGAACAGGAACACCTGGCGGATGTTGCCGCCGGGCTCGCCGCCGTCCTTGTTGTTCTCCGGGTTGACGGTGCGCCACTCGTAGGCCGGGCCGCCCGCCGCCACGATGGCCGCGGTGAACTTCTTGATGGTCTCCTCGGCCGAGACGGTGCCGTCGTTCTTGGCGCCGTTGTCGTCCTGGATCTCCTCCAGGGCGAGGATGTCGGGCGAGGCGAGGTTCGCGACGACGGCCTTGGCCAGGTTGTCGAACTTCTCCTGCGGGTCGCTCGGGTCGAGGTTCTCCACGTTGTACGTGGCCACCGCGAGCTCGTTCGCCGCCTGCGCCTTGGTCTTCTCGGGGGCGAGCGTGCCCGCCTTGACCGTGCCGAGGGTGCGGGCCACCAGGGTGTAGCCGCCGAACTGGTTGAAGTCCAGCGGGCCCTCGGTGGTGCCGGTCAGCTTGTCGCCGACGTTGGCCACCGGGAAGGGCTGCTGCGCGAGCGGCGCCAGCTGCTGGACCTGGAGGCGGCCGGTGTTCTGGGACTCGTACGAGCCGTAGAGGGTGCCGCCGCGCTTGGCGGTGTTCTCCCAGCCCTTCACGGTGACCCACAGCTCCGCGTACGGGTCGGTGGCGCCGACCACGCGCGAGTTGCCGATCTTCACGTTCATGCCCTCAAGGGACTCGTAGAAGTCCAGGGCGTAGCGCGAGGGCTCCAGCGTCAGGCCGTTGATGCTGCCGGCGGCGGCCGGGTCGCCGGTCGGGGCGTACTCGGCGGGCACGTTGTACTCGTTGATCGCGGCGGCCTCGGGGACCGCGTTGCCCGAGGAGGCCACGGTCACGACCGGCTTGGAGATCTGCGTGACCGACTGGTTGCCGGAGGAGACGCCGCCGGGGATGTACTCGCCGACCAGGCCGGAGACCTTGACCGCGTCGCCGACGGCGACGGTCGGGACGGAGTTGGTGAAGACGAAGACGCCCTCGCTGGTCGCGTCGTTGTCGTCGGCGTCCGGGTCCTGCATCCAGAAGCCGCGCGAGCCGTACGTGCGCACGCCCGTCACGATGCCGGCGACATCGGCGACCTGCTTGCCGTTGAGCGGCGATATGCGGGTGGTGCCCTGGATGTCGTGGATGCGTATCGGATCGGCGGACGCGGCGCCTTCGGCCGCGTCGGCGGTGCCCGCCAGCAGGCCGGTGGCCAGGGCGGTGGCGACGAGTGCCGAGACGGCGGCGGAACGGGGATGCGAGGAGCGCATGGTCAAGAACTCCGGTGTGTGGAAGAGGAAGGCGAAGGGTGTTGCGTGCGTTTGGCCGGATTCGTGCGGTGCGCCGCGGCCGGGCCGCAGGCGATCCACGGGAATCCCGGGGGTCCCCCATATGTCTACGCGCGTCAATTTCCTGTGTGACCAGGGATGTTGTCAAGGCCTCCAGGGGATACGGAAGCTGACTGTGGGATGAACCAAAGGAGATGGCCCCCCGGGCGCGCCCGATATGCGTCTACGCTGGTGCGCCGGACTGCCGCCCCGCGGCGGCCGGACCAGCGCCGCGGGGCCGCCGCACCACCGTCCCGCGGGGCCGAGCCCCATCGCCCCACCGCGTTCGCGAGGAGACCGCCCCATGTCCGCAGAGCCGCACCCCACGCTGCCGCCGGTACGGCTGCCCTCCGACGCGGAACTGGCCCGCGACGCCCTCGGGGCCCCGCTCTTCGCCCGCGCCGTACGGCTGGCCCGCTGGGCCGGACCCCACACCCGCGTCGACGCCGGCGGCGAACTCGCCGCCGCACAGCTGACCGAGGCCGCCGCCGCGCTGGGCTTCGATCCCGCCGGCGAGGAAGGCCCGATGCTCGCGAGCCAGGCCTGGCGGGTGGCCGTGGACACCGGCCTCGTCGACGTGACCGACCCCGATGACGGCGGTACGGGCGGCGGCGGCCGTGCGGGCGGTGACGGTGCGTCGGAAGCCGGTGAGGACGGCGACGAGGAGTCCGCGACCGCCGTGCCCGGCGAGGACCTGGCCCTGGTGACCGGCGGCGCCCCGGGCGAGGTGCTCGACCTGTGGCTGGCGGCGCTGGACACCGTGCTCGCGGACGCGGCCGTGCCCGATCTGGACGACCTCGTCGACGCGTTGGACGAGGGCGGCGAGATCGACTTCGACCGGCTGGACTGGAACCCGGGCCGCGAGGCGGACTTCCTCGACGGGGTCCTCACCAACCTCTACCTGCTCACCGTCTCCGGACACGGGGCCTCGGAAGGCCCGATTCCGCTGCCGGTGCTCGCCGCCTCGATGGTCATCCCCGAGGGCATGGGCGAGCCGACCGACGCCGTGCTGGAGCAGGTCTCGGACGCGATGATGCGCCTCGACGACCAGTTCCGGCAGCTGGAGCCGATCGGGCTCGTCGAGTTCCGGCCGGTGGACGAGGCCCTGATGGCGGAGGCGGACGACGAGGAGTTCGCCGCGGCGGGCTCCGCTTCCGGTCCGGGCGCCGGCGGGGTGGACGACGAGGACGTCTCCCGGTACGGGCTGGTCCGGCTGACCCCGCTGGGCCTGTACGGGATCCGCGCCCGCCTGCTGGAGGCCGGGGTCACCGCTCCCGCCGTCGGCGATCTGGCCGGCAAGGGCGCCGACGCCCTGCTCGACGCGGTCTCCGGATACCCCGAGGTCGCTGCCCAGGCCGAGATCGAGCAGTGGCTCGCCGGCCGCGAACCGCTGGACGCGGTCGCCGAACTGCTGGCCGCCGCCCGGGGCGCCGACGAGGGCGGCCCGCTGCGCCGGCTGCGCTGCCAGCAGGCTCTCGCCCCGGCCGGTCCGGACGCGGAGCAGGCGGTCCGCGCCGTGCTGGACGACCCGGAGCTCGGCGGACTCGCCCGGGTGTGGCTCTCCGAGCGCGGGGTGGCCGACGTACCGGCGCCGGACGAGGCCATGGTGTTCTGGCTGACCGTGGACACCATCGCGGCGCAGCTCGCGGCGGACGGGGAGACGGCGGAACTGCCGCTGCTGATGCGTTCGCTGACCGAGCACCACACCGGTTTCTTCGACCGGGTCTGGCGGGTGGACCACCCGGCGACGGCGTACGTGCTGGAGGCGATGGGCCGGACGCACCCGGACAAGAAGGCCGCCAAGGAGGCCCGCAAGGCCGCCTTCAAGGCCCGTTCGCGCCAGGCCTGACCGGGAGGTCCCGGGTACGGAAGCGGCATCTGGGGCGGGGGTGGCCGGCGTCGCCCGGAACGCGCCGTTCCTGAGCCGGAGTCGGCCATTGCGGCCACGGGCAAGGGATCGGCTCCGCTTCGCGGGTAATTCAGCCGCCGTTCACGTGCGGGCGAGAGCGTGTGCGCCGACGACCGCACGACAGGCGCACCACCTCCCCACCCCTGGAGACCCGATGCCGCTCAGCCGTAGAGACTTCACCGCCCGCACCGTGATCGCCGGCGCGGGAGTCGCGCTCACCGGGACGGTCGGCGCGCTCGCCACCGCCCCGGGAGCGCTGGCGGCCGACGACAGCACCCACCGGGACGAGCACGGCCGGCCCTGCGAGCCCGGCTACGGCCCGCTCGTCGCGGACCCGGCCGGACTGCTCGCCCTCCCCGCCGGATTCCGCTACCGCGTCATCACCCACAGTGGGGTCACCACCCTCGACTCCGGCGAGTCCACCCCGTCCAACCACGACGGCACCGCCGCCTTCGAGGGCCCCCGCGGGGTCACCCTCCTCGTCAACAACCACGAGCTCAAGGGCAAGCGGTCGGACTGGGCGCACCCCGTCCCGCTCACCGAGGGCCTCGTCTACGACCCGGGCGCGGCCGGCGGCTGCACGGTCGTCGAGGTCCGGCGCGGCGGCGAGGTCGCCGAATGGGTGGGCGTCGCCGGTACGTCGACCAACTGCGCGGGCGGCGCCACCCCCTGGGGCACCTGGCTGACCTGCGAGGAGACCGAGGACCTCGCCGGCAAGAACGGCATGACCAAGGACCACGGGTACGTCTTCGAGGTCGACCCGCACGACCGGGGCGCCAACCGCGATCCGAAGCCCGTCAAGGCGTTCGGCCGGTACGCCCACGAGGCCGTGGTCATCGACCCGCGCCAAGGCCACGCCTACCTCACCGAGGACGCCTCCGGCCCCAACGGGCTGCTCTACCGCTGGACCCCGCCGAGCGGCTTCCGCCACGGGCGCGGCAAGCTCCGTACGCTCGCGGCCGACGCCGGAGTGCTGGCCGCCGCCAAGTGCTTCGACAGCGCGGGCCGGTTCGTCGACGACCTCTCGCGCGCCACGAAGATCGGGACGGTCTACGGGGTCGACTGGGTGACCGTGCCGGACCGTGACGCGCGGACCGTGCCGGTGCGCAAGCAGTTCGGCGAGGGCGCGGTGACCCGCGCCCGCAAGCTGGAGGGCATGTGGTGGGCCGACGGGGGCACGTACTTCGTCTCCTCGTACGCCCGTGAGGAGAGCCCGGGCACGGCGCACGACGGCCAGGTGTGGTTCTACGACCCGAAGCGGCGCACGATCCGGCTGACGGTGGTGCTCGGCGTGAACGCCGACCCGGCCAAGGACGGTTCCCTCGACGGCCCCGACAACATCACGGTCTCTCCGTACGGCGGTCTGGTCATCGCGGAGGACGGCAGCGGCCTGCAGCACCTGTTCGGGGCGACCGAGTCGGGGCGCACCTACCCGCTGGCGCGCAACGAGCTGAACATGGGGACGGCGCAGGAGCCGGAGTACTCCGAGTTCACCGGTGTGTGCTTCTCCCCGGACGGGCACACGCTGTACGCGAACATCCAGGACCCGGGCATCATGCTCGCCATCACCGGTCCGTGGCGCCGCGCACACTGACACCCGCGCTCACGAAGGAAGGCTGTGCCGCCGCCCGTTCACCGGGCGGCGGCACAGCCTTCTGTGTCTACTGAGCGGCGGCGATCTCGGCGCGGCTGGCGGCGGCCCATTCCTCCAGCAGGAACTCGTACGCTTCGGAGGGCCACTCGTCGTCCACCCGGGTCGCTACGAGGTGCCGTATCGCCTCGTTCGCCTCTGCGGCGGACGGGCGGGCGGGACCCGAGGGCCGGAGTGTGCTGTACATGCTTTCAAGGCTAAGGGCGGGCACTGACAACCACCCCCCTATTAAGGGTGGAATCCATCACCTGGGCCCTCCGGCCGCCGGTCATGGTCGCTCCATGTGCCCGCCCACCTGCTCAGAGTGTCTGGGAGCCGGGCTTGACCATCCCGCGCACTGTGCGGGACTTCACAAACTCTCCGATGGCCGTCATCTCCCATTCGCCCGAAAACTGGCGAATCAGCTTGGCCATCATGACCCCGGTCTGCGGCTCCGCACCGGTGAGGTCGAAGCGGACCAGCTCCTCCCCGCTCGCCGCGTCGATCAGACGGCAGTAGGCCTTGGCGACCTCGCTGAACTTCTGCCCGGAGAAGGAGTTGACCGTGAAGACCAGGCCCGTGGCCTCGGCGGGCAGCCGCCCGAGGTCCACGACGATCACCTCGTCGTCTCCGGCGCCCTCGCCGGTGAGGTTGTCCCCCGAGTGCTTGATGGCTCCGCCCAGGATGGACAGCTTGCCGAAGTAGCAGCTGTCGATGTGGTTGCGCTGCGGGCCGTAGGCGATGACGGAGGCGTCGAGGTCGATGTCCCGGCCGCGGAACGCCGGCTCCCAGCCCAGGCCCATCTTCACCTGGGAAAGCAGCGGGCGGCCGTTCTTGACCAGGGACACGGTCTGGTTCTTCTGGAGGCTGACCCGGCCCTTGTCGAGGTTGATCTTCCCGGTGCCGGGCGCGGCCGGCGCGGCGGCCGCGGGCGGGGCCGAGGGGAAGGACGGCGCCGCCGGCGGTGCGGGGGGCGCCGCAGCCGCCGGGGCGCTCGGCCAGGACGAGGGGGCGGGGGCGGCGGGGGTCTGCGGGGCGGCCGCGGGCGGCGGGGCGGACTCCTCGTCCACCGAGACTCCGAAGTCCGTCGCGATCCCGGCGAGGCCGTTCGCGTACCCCTGGCCGACCGCGCGCACCTTCCACACGCCGCCGCGCTGGTAGACCTCGACGACCACGAGCGCGGTCTCGGTGCCCAGCTGCGGCGGGGTGAAGCTGGCGATCACCGCGCCGGTCTCGGCGTGCCGCACGGTGGCCGTGGGCTCGACGCCCTGGAAGGTCTGGCCCGCGGCGTCGGGGCTGGCCGTGACCACGATCCGCTCGATGCCGGGCGGCAGCGCGCCCGTGTCCACGGTGATCGAGTCCGGCGCCGCGCCGCCACCGGACCGGTAGCTGACACCGGGCCCTGACGGCTGGTTGTAGAAGATGAAGTCGGCGTCGGAACGCACCTTGCCGTTCGCCGCGAGGAGCAGCCCCGACACGTCGAGCCGCACCGGGGCAGCCACGTCCACCGTCACACGGACGGTGCCCAGCGGCAGGTTGGAACCTGGGGTCATAGCGGTCATGCCCGGAGAACGACCGGAGGTGCTTTGCCGTTCCCTTACTCTCGTGACTCTCGTGGCGGATTTCAGCGCCTGTTGCGGGGGTGGTTCTTCGCCATGCGTTCGTTGCCGAACTTGTACGCGCCCGTCCAGCGGGCCATCACGAGCTGCGCGTCGCCCGACTCCACCTCGGCGAGGAACTTCTCGGCCCGGCCGCCGCGCAGGGTGCCCGCGGCCCGGCCCCGGTGCGTGATGACCACGCTGGCGTCGGCGCGCTGTTCGTACGTGAATCCGTGAGGTCTCGGCATGACCGGCAGCCTGCCCCCGCGCGGCGGGGGCGGGCAACGCAATTACCCGGGGCGGGTTCCCTCAGGGCGCGGCGGGCGTGACGCGGCGCGGCAGCCCCAGCGGGTTCGCCTCGCGCAGCTCCGCCGGGAGCAGCGGGTCCGGCACCGACTGGTAGACCACCGGCCGCAGCCAGCGCTCGACGGCGGCGGCGCCGACCGAGGTGGAGTGCGAGGTCGCCGCGGGGTACGGGCCGCCGTGGTGCTGGGCGGGGGCCACCGCGACCCCGGTCGGCCAGCCGTTGACCAGGATCCGCCCGGCCAGCGCCGTGACCCGCTCGATCAGCTCCGCCGCCGGTCCCGGGCCGCCGTCGGCCTCGGCCGCGGAGAGCTGGAGCGTGGCGCTCAGGTTCCCGGAGAGCAGGCCGAGCACCGACCCCGCCTCGCTCTGGTCCCCGTACCGTGCGACCACGGTCACCGGGCCGAAGCACTCCTCCAGCAGCACCTCGTACGCCCCGCCCTCCAGCAGGCTCGCGGCCGGCACGGTCAGGTACCCGGCGCCGACGGTGTGCTCGCCGCCGGAGCCCGGGGTGACGGGCGCCTCGACGCCGGTCAGCGCGGCGCGCTCGCGGACGCCGGAGACGAAGTTCTCCCGCATCCGGTGGTCGAGCAGGACGCCCGGCTCGGTCTCGCCGAGCGCCTTGGTCAGCGCTCCGGTGAGCCGGTCGCCGTCCGCGCCCTCGGGGACCAGGACCAGGCCCGGCTTGACGCAGAACTGGCCCACCCCGAGCGTGACCGAGCCCGCGAGCCCGGCGCCGATCTCCTCGGCGCGCTCGGCGGCGGCCGCGGGGGTGACCACGACGGGGTTGAGGGAGCCGAGCTCGCCGTGGAAGGGGATGGGTACCGGCCGGGCGGCGGCCGCGTCGAACAGCGCCCGTCCGCCGCGGATGGAACCGGTGAACCCGGCGGCGGTGACGAGCGGGTGGCGGATCAGCTCCAGGCCCGCGTCGAACCCGTGGACGACGGAGACCACTTCGGCGGGCAGCCCGGCCGCCACGGCCGCCCGGCGCAGCAGCGAGGCGCACAGCTCGGAGGTGGCCGGGTGGTCGGGGTGCGCCTTGACGACCACCGGGCAGCCCGCGGCCAGCGCGCTCGCGGTGTCCCCGCCGGGGACGGAGAAGGCCAGCGGGAAGTTGGAGGCGGCGTAGACCGCGACCACGCCCAGCGGCACCTTGTAGCGTCGCAGTTCGGGGCGCGGCGGGACGGCGCCCGCGTCGGGGCGGTCGATGCGGATGTCGAGGTAGGCGCCCTCGTCCACGGAATCGGCGAAGGCCCGCAGCTGGCCGGTGGTGCGGGCGAGTTCGCCGGTGAGCCGGCCCGGCCCGAGGGCGGTCTCGGCGTCGGCGGCCTCGATGACGTGGGCCGCGGCCTCGTCGAGCAGTTCGGCGGCCGCGCGCAGGAAGGCCGCGCGGGCGGTGCGGTCGGCGAGGGCGCCGCGGGCCGCGTGGGCGGCGCGCACGGCTTCGTCCACCTCGCCGGACGTGGCCTCGACGGCAACTTGTTCGCGCTGCTTCCCGGTGCGGGGGTCCACACTCCAGACTGGTGTTGCTGCCATGGCGCACTGCCTCCTGGATCTCGCTGACCCGCGCGGTGGCGTTCAGTATTCTGAACGCCGTTCCGATGGATGGATGATCACATCCGTTCCGGACTCTATTTCCGGGTCTTCCGTGTTGACAAGGGACAAGAGGGGCAAGAAGGCGAATGAACAGAGGTGAGCCGGCCGGATCCGGCGCGGAATCGGAGGGGTCGGGAGGGGCGGAAGTCGGCCCGGGAGCGCCGGCCGCCGTCAAGTCCGCCGTCCGCACGGTCCTGTTGCTGGAGCACTTCGCGGCGCGGCCCGGACTGCACAGCCTGGCCGACATCCAGCACGACCTCGGGCTGCCCAAGTCCAGCCTCTACATGCTGCTGCGCACGCTGGTGAACCTGGGATGGGTGGAGACGGACGCGACCGGCACGCGGTACGGCATCGGCGTACGGGCCCTGCTCGTCGGCAGCTCGTACATCGACGGGGACGAGGTCGTGGCCGCGGCCCGGCCCACCCTGGACCGGCTCTCCGACGACACCACCGAGACCATCCACCTGGCCCGGAGGGACGGCGCGAGCGTGGTCTACCTGGCCACCCGCCCGTCCCAGCACTACTTGCGGCCCTTCACGCGGGTCGGGCGGCGGCTGCCCGTGCACTCGACCGCGCTGGGCAAGGCGCTGCTGGCGACCCATTCCGACGACGAGGTGCGGGCGCTGCTGCCGCGGCGGCTGGAGGCGGTCACCGAGCACACGATCACCGACCGGGAGCAGCTGGTGGATGAGCTGGCGCTGGTGCGGGAGCAGGGCTACGCGGTGGACCGGGAGGAGAACACGCTCGGACTGCGCTGCTTCGGGGTGGCGGTTGCGTACCGGACCCCGGCCCGGGACGCGGTGAGCTGCTCGGTGCCGGTGGCCCGGCTGACGGCGGACCGCGAACAGCGGATCAAGGCGGCGCTGTTCGAGGCGCGGGACCGGCTGTCGGTGGCGACCCGGCGCATGTGAGCCGGCGGACGGGGAGGTTCCTCCCCCGGGCGGGGGAGGAGGTTCCCCTGTGCGGGGGAGGTGGCGGGGCGGCGGAGGCGGGACCGTTGGGTCATGACCACACAAGCCGTTCACATGGGGGCCGGATCCAAGGCCCTGCGGGTGGTGGCCCTGGCGGCGACCGTGCCCTACCTCGTACTCAAGTCCGCCTGGCTGTCGGGGAGCCGGGTCGGCATCCCCGGCGGCAGCCCGCTGCTGGAGCAGGGGACGTTCCTCGCCGTGGCCAATGCGGTGACCCTGGCCATGGACGCGAGCCTGATCGTGCTCGTCCTCGTCCTCACCAGACCCTGGGGGATGCGGGTGCCTCCCTGGCTGCTGACGCTCCCCGCCTTCGTCGCCACCGGGCTCCTCACCCCGATCCTCGTCGCGTTCCCGGCCCAACTGCTCATACGGGCGGCGGGTCAGGGCGGCCCGACGGCCGCCGGGGAGGTGGCGCGGCCCTTCCTCGACCCGTGGGTGTTCACCGTCGTCTACACCGGTTTCTCCGTCCAAGGACTCGCCCTGGCCGGGCTGTTCGTGCCCTATGCGCGCCGGCGCTGGGGCCGGCGGTGGCAGGGCGCGCAGGGCCGCGGGCTCCCGTCACCCACGGGGGTGGTGGCGGGAGCCGCGGCGATCGGCGGACTGGTGATCGCCGGCGTCCACTTGTACTGGGCCTTCGGGGGGACGGCCGGGCTGGGGGAGGACCAGGTCGCCGCCCGTACGGCGGTGACGGGCGTGGTGTCCGGGGTGCATGCGATGTGCGCGCTCGCCGCCGGGGCGGGGGCGGTGCTGCTGGTCCGCGGCGGGAGCCGCGCCGCGTGGTGGCCGTCGGCCCTCACCTGGACCGGCTCCGCGGCGGCCGCGTGCTGGGGGCTGTGGCCGTGGATCGCCTCGCTGGGCCCGCAGCTCGACGGCGGCGAACCGGCCTCCGCGGCGGTGCGGTCGATCTACGCTGGCCAGATGATCACCGGAACATGTGCCGCCGCCGTACTCGCCCGGTTCCTCACCTCCCGCCGCGAGGGGTGATGCGGACGGCGGCGTCCCGGCTGCTGGGGGCGCGGGCCCGGCTGCGCTGGGTGCACCTGGTCCTCGGCGGGGCCCTGCTGATGCCCTACTTCCTCCTGGCCCAGGTGGTGGTCGGCGTCGGGGCGGGCCGGGGCGGGTTCTTCACCTCGGTCCGGCTGACCTTCGCCTCGTACGGGCTGGCCCTGCCGCTGGCCGCGGTGACCGCCGTGTTCGGGCTCGTCCGGCCGCTGTCGGCCGGGGCCGTACGGGCCCTGTGCGGGGTGCCGGGCGAGCGCCTGGCCGAGGGGCCGGCCCGGTCCTGGGCGGCACGGGGGCGGACCTCGGCCTGGTGGACCCTGCACCTGGGCGTCGGCGCGGTGGTCAGCGGGATCAGCCTCGCGGCGGCGCCCATGGCGGCGGTGCTCATCGCGCTGCCCTTCGTGAGCGGGCTGCGCAGCGCCGAGCCGGGGCTGGGGGCGCTCGGCACCGGCGCCGCGCCGTACGTGGCACCGCTGCTCGGGATCGGGCTGCTGGGCGGGCTGGTCCTGTGCGCCGCCGGGGCCGGGGAGCTGCTGGCCAGGATGGCGCCGGTACTGCTCGGGCCGACGGCCGCGGACCGGCTGGCCGCGGCCGAGGAGCGGGCCGCCGACCTGGCCGTGCGCAACCGGCTTGCCCGGGAGCTGCACGATGCGGTCGGGCACGCCCTGAGCGCCGTCACCCTCCAGGCGATGGCCGCCCGTCGGGTGCTCGACCACGACCCCGGGTTCGTACGGGAGGCACTGGCCGCGATCGAGGACACCACCCGGCGGACCGTGGGCGAGCTCGACGCCGTGCTCGGCCTGCTGCGGGACGGCGACCCGGCCCGGGCCGACGCCGCCCCGACCCTCGCCGCCGACCTCGACGCACTGCTGGACCGCACCCGGGCCGCCGGGACCGCCGTCACCGCCCACCAGGACCCCGGACCGGGCGGGGACTGGGCGCAGCTCCCGGCCATCGCCTCCCGCGAGGCGTACCGGATCGTCCAGGAGGGCCTGAGCAACGCCCTGCGGCACGGCGCGGGCCCCGTCGAGCTGCGCATCGCCGTACGGGGCACCGAAGAGGGCCCCCCTCGTGAACTGGAGATCACCATGACCAATCCGCCGGGCGCCGCCGGGCCGCGGCTCCGCACCACCGGGGGCCGCGGGCTGTACGGCGCCGCCGAGCGGGCCGGTCTGCTCGGCGGCCGCGTCGAAGCCGGCCCGCACCAGGGGCTGTGGCGGCTGCGGGCCGTCCTTCCGCTCGGCGCGGGCTCGCGATGACCGCCGCGGGCCGGCCGCCGCTGCGCATCGTCCTGGCCGACGACGAGCGCATGGTCCGCACCGCCCTGCGGGTCATCCTCGAAGCCGAACCCGATCTGGTGGTCGTGGGCGAGGCGGCCACCGGAGCCGAGGCCGTCCCCCTGGTCCGCTCCCTGGCCCCCGACGTGGTGCTGATGGATGTCCGGATGCCCGAGATCGACGGCATCCGGGCCACCGAGCAGATCGTCTCCACGCTGGCCGATCCGCCCCGGATCGTGGTCGTCACCACCTTCGAGAACGACGCGTACGTCTACGACGCGCTGCGCGCGGGCGCCGCCGGCTTCCTCCTGAAGCGGGCCGAGCCCGAGGAGCTGATCGGCGCGGTCCGCCTCGTCGCCCGCGGCGACAGCCTGCTCTTCCCCGCGGCCGTCCGCGCCCTGGCCGCGTCCCACGCGCCCGGCGACCGGGGTCCCGCCGCGCCCTGGGTGGCGCGGCTCACCGACCGGGAGGCCGGCGTGCTGCGCCTGATCGCCACCGGACTGTCCAACCAGGAGATGAGCGAACGCCTCGGCGTCGGCCCGCAGACGATCAAGACCCACGTCGCGGCGGTCCTGTCCAAGACCGGGTCCCGCGACCGCACCCAGGCGGTCATCGCGGCCTACGAGGGCGGCTTCATGAAGAAAGACTGAGAACCCGGCCACAATCGGGGCGGAGCGGAACGCCGGGAGGCCGTGACGCGTCTTTCCCGGAGATGAACAAAACGATCAGGCGTGCGTCGGTCTTCTGTCTGCTCCTGGTGCTGGCCCTTCTGGTGCGGGTCACCTGGGTGCAGGCCTACCAAGGCCAGGCCCTCGCGGACAACGAGAACAACCGGCGGAACCTCATCGGGCAGTACGAGAACCCGTTGGGCAACATCATCGTGGGCGGGGAGGCGATCACCGGCTCGGTGAAGACGGACGGAAAGGACTTCGGCTACAAGCGCACCTACGTCGACGGGCCGCTCTACGCGCCGCTCACCGGCTACAGCTCCCAGGCCTTCGGCACGAGCATGCTGGAGGGCGTCTACAAGAAGATCCTCAACGGGTCCGACGACCGGCTCAAGACGGTGATGGACATGCTCACCAACAAGCGGGCCGCGCCGGGCAACGTGCTGACCACCGTCGACAAGGGCGTGCAGACCGCCGCGTACGAGGCGCTCCAGGGCAAGCAGGGCGCCGCCGTCGCCATCGACCCGGCGACCGGCGAGATCCTCGCCATCGTGAACAACCCGTCCTTCGACCCGGGCAGCATCGCCGGGGCCAACGACAAGGCGGCCTGGGAGAAGCTGATCGAGGACAAGGGCAAGGCCCTGGAGAACGTGGCCCTGCGCAAGCCGCAGGCCCCCGGCTCCACCTTCAAGCTGGTCACCCTCGCGGCGGCCATCGAGAACGGGCTGGTCACCAACCTCGACGCGCCGACCGGCACCCCGGACCCGTACACGATTCCCGGGACCCGGACCCAGCTGCCCAGCGAGGCGGGCTCCGCGGCCTGCAACAACGTCTCGGCGCGCACCGCGCTGCGGCTGTCCTGCAACAACGTCTTCGCGGAGCTGGCCCACAAGCTGGGCCAGGACAAGATGCGGGCGATGGCGGAGAAGCTCGGTTTCAACAGCGAGATCTCGACTCCCGTGACGGCCCGCCCGGGGAGCAAGTACCCGACGAACAAGATGTCCGTCGACCAGGTCGCGCAGACCGGTATCGGCCAGTTCGACGTGCAGGCCACTCCGCTCCAGATGGCGATGGTGACCGCCGCGATCGAGAACGGCGGCAAGCTCGTCGCCCCGCACTCGGTCTCCGAGGTCACCGACGCGAACGGCAACGTGCTGGAGAGCCTCAAGGACCCGAAGTCCGAGCAGGTCATGAAGGAGAAGACCGCCTCGATGCTCCAGGACGCCATGCGGACGGTCGCCACCGAGGGCGGCGGCAAGCCCGCGCAGGTGGCGGGCGCCGAGGTGGGCGGCAAGACCGGCACCGCGCAGCGCGGCGTGAACAACAGCCTGCCGCCGCTGGCCTGGTTCACCTCGTACGGAAAGCTGGGCGGCAAGCAGATCGCCGTTGCCGTGGTGATCGAGAACTCGGACACCGACCGCTCCGAGATCGGCGGCGGCAAGCTGGCCGCCCCGATCGCCCAGAAGATGATGGCGGCGTGGCTGAAGAAGTAGCCGCGCCGACCGCTCCACGACGCGCCGGGAACCGACATGGTTCCCGGCGCGTTTCCCTTCCCATGATCAGAACCGCGCGACCCGCAGATCTCGACGCCATAGCGGCCCTCCACACCCGGGCCCGGGCCACCTACTACCAGGGCCGCGTCCCCGAGGAGGACTACGCGGGCGAAGCCGAACTCGCGCGCACGCGCCAGGGCTGGTCGGTGGCGGTCGCCCGGAGCGCCGCCGAGGGCGGGGTGCTGTGCGCGGAGCGGGACGGGGAGCTCGCGGGGGTCGCCGCCTTCCGGACGACCGGCGGGGAGACGACCCTCACCCAGCTGCACGTGGACCCGGTCCACTGGCGCCGCGGTACCGGGGCCGCCCTGCACGCCGCCTGCGTCGACGCGTGGCGGCGGGCCGGGATCGGCCGGGTCCGGCTGGAGGTCTACGAGCACAACCTCCGGGCCCAGGCCTTCTACGCCCGCCAGGGCTGGCACCCGGATCCGGCCGCCGGGCAGCGGTCCGGCTCGCACCTCACCCTGTGGCTCAGCCTCCGCTCCGGGGAATGCGACGCCCCGACGGATGGTTGAAGCCGAAACCGTCCCATCCCGGAACAAGGAGAGAAAAAGGATCATGCGCGTCGAGATCTGGAGCGACATCGCCTGCCCCTGGTGCTACATCGGCAAGGCCCGGTTCGCTAAGGGGCTGGCCGAGTTCGCGCACCGCGACGAGGTGGAGATCGTCTTCCGGTCCTTCGAGCTCGACCCGAACAGCCCCAAGGGCACGGTGGCGCCGGTCCTGGAGATGCTGGCCAAGAAGTACGGGCGCACCCTCGACGAGGCGCGCGGCATGGAGGAGCACGTCGCCGCGAGCGCCCGCGCCGAAGGGCTGACGTACCGCACCGACGGCCGCGACCACGGCAACACCTTCGACATCCACCGCCTGCTGCACCTGGCCGCCGCCCGCGGCCGCCAGGAGGAGCTGCTCGACCTCGCCTACCGCGCGAACTTCGCCGAGGAGCGGTCGGTGTTCGACCCCGAGGTGCTGATCGCCCTCGCGGTCGAGGCCGGGCTGGACGAGGCGGAGGCCCGTACGGTCCTCGCCGACGACGCCGCGTACGCCGCCGAGGTGCGGGCGGACGAGCGCGAGGCGGCCGAACTCGGCGCCGGCGCCGTGCCGTTCTTCGTCTTCGACCGCCGCTACGGCATCTCCGGCGGCCAGCCCGCCGAGGTCTTCACCCAGGCCCTGGAACAGGCCTGGGCCGGCCGCGAGGTCCCCGAGCCCGCAGCCGGGGCCGAGGCCTGCACCCCGGACGGCGCCTGCGCCGTCCCCCAGGCCTGACCGGGGCGGCCCGCCCCCTCCGGCTCGCCCGGGGCTCCGGCCCCGGGCGAACGGCTCAGTACAGGGTCTGCGACCAGGCGGCTTCCGCGGCGGCCACGGCATCGGCCGGGTCCGCTCCCAGGGCCGCCGCCACGGCCGACAGGGACGTGAGGACCGCCTCCAGGGACGCCGCCCGGCCGTAGTGGTTGACCCGGATCATCTCCCCGGCCGCCGAGACCGGGGCCGCGGGGGCTGCGGCCAGGGCCTTCGACGCCACCAGCGGGGCCTGCGGCACGCGGAGCGTGGTGGCCACCGGCGCCGCCTCCTCGGGGCGCGTGACGTACGGGGCGACGCCCATCGCCTGCGCGCCCGCCCGGGTCGCCGCGGCGGCGGCAGAGTGCCGGGCCATCACCGTCGGCAGGCCCTCGGTCGAGATCCGCTCCAGGCAGGCCTCCAGCGCCAGCATCTCCAGCTGCGCCGGGGCGTGCGGCAGCGCCGTGCGGCCCGCGTCGATCCAGCGCTCCTTCCAGTCCAGGAGCGAGAGGTACGAGCGGCGCGGGGCGGCCGGATTCTCCGCGAAGCGGGCCCACGCGCGCTCCGAGACCGACACCGCCGAGACCCCGGCCGGTCCGCCCATCGCCTTCTGGGCCCCGATGACGCACAGGTCCACGCCCCACGCGTCCGGCAGCAGCGGCTCCGCGGCCACCGAAGCCACCGCATCGAGCATGAACAGCGCCCCGTGGGCCCGTACGACCTCGCCGATCTCCGCCACCGGGTTGGTGTTCCCGGTCGCCGCCTCCGCGTGGACCAGCGAGACGAAGTCGATCCGCGGGTTCTCGGCCAGCGCCCGGGCCACCTGATCGGCCGTCACCGCCGTGTCGAACGGCACCGCCAGGTCCACCACGCCCGCCCCGCAGTCGCGCAGCCAGTTGCCGAAGGTGGTCCCGTACGGGCCGGTCACCACGTTCAGCGCCGTCGAACCGGGCCGTGCCCCCGAGCGGATGCACCCCTCCAGCGGCAGCAGCGCCTCGCCCTGGGTGATCACCACCTCCTGCCGGGTGGAGAGGAGGTCCGCGACCCCCTGTTCGATCGACGCGAAGCGCTCCGCCGTGAGCGGCGGGAGGTCCAGCAGGGGGTGCGTCACGGTGGTGCTCTCTCTTCGTCCGCTGCGTCCGGGGTCCCGGGTCTACCCGCACGAGCGTACCGAGACCGCACGTACAGTGCGGAACATGACCGATGACGTGCTGCATGTGAAGGGGCGTGTGCTCGTCGGGCCCGACGACGCGCGCGACGAACTCTGGGTGGTCGGCGGCCGTATCTCCTACGAACGCCCGCACGGGGCCCGGGAGATCACCACCGTGTCCGGCTGGGCCCTGCCCGGTCTGGTCGACGCGCACTGCCACGTGGGCCTCGACGCCCACGGCCCGGTCGACGCGCAGACCGCCGAACGCCAGGCCCTGACCGACCGCGACGCCGGCACCCTGCTCATCCGCGACGCCGGATCCCCCTCCGACACCCGCTGGATCGACGACCGCGAGGACCTGCCGAAGATCATCAGGGCGGGCCGCCACATCGCCCGTCCGCGCCGCTACATCCGCAACTTCGCCCACGAGATCGAGCCGTCCGACCTCGTCGCGTACGTGGGGAACGAGGCGCGGCGCGGCGACGGCTGGGTCAAGCTGGTGGGGGACTGGATCGACCGCGAGGTGGGGGACCTGGCGCCCTGCTGGCCGCGGGCCGAGGTCGAGGCGGCCATCGCCGAGGCGCACCGGCTGGGCGCCCGTGTCACCGCGCACTGCTTCGCCGAGGACTCGCTGCGCGACCTGGTCGAGGCGGGGATCGACTGCATCGAGCACGCCACCGGGCTCACCGAGGACACGATCCCGCTGTTCGCGGAGCGCGGGGTGGCGATCGTCCCGACGCTCGTGAACATCGCGACGTTCCCGAAGATGGCGGCGGGCGGCGAGGCCAAGTTCCCGCGCTGGTCGGCGCACATGAGGCGGCTGCACGAGCGCCGGTACGACACCGTACGGGCCGCCTACGACGCGGGCATCGGCGTGTACGTCGGCACCGACGCGGGGGGTTCCCTGCCGCACGGCCTGGTCGCGGCCGAGGTCGAGGAGCTGGTCCGGGCCGGGATCCCGGCGCTGGAGGCCCTCTCGGCGACGACGTGGGCGGCGCGCGAGTGGCTCGGCAGGCCGGGCCTGACCGAAGGGGCGCCGGCGGACCTGGTGGTCTACGACGCCGACCCGCGGGCCGACGTACGGGCGCTGGCGCGGCCGCGGCGCGTCGTCGTGAACGGCAAGGTCCGCGCCTGAAAGCACGGTTGACGCGGTGCGTGACGCCGGTGTCCCGGTGGTCGTTGTGAACGGCCGCCCGGGGCACCGGCGTCGGTGTGTTCCCCTCGGCCGTGTGGCGGAAAGGAACTCTTGTTCTTTGTGGTGCGCAGTTAATCGAATACGTGCGTGAAAACCACCCTTTGGGGTGAACTCACCTCAGGTCGTCACCCGTTCACTCTCCGTGCGTAAAGATTCCCAGGGTTAGAGGCCGTCGGCGCGCGATGTCCCCCATTGGCGGCGCGACGGCTCCCATCTCCCCGGGGGTTCCACCACCGTGAACAGCAACACCTTCCGCATGCCCGCAGCCGTCCTGCTCGCCACGGGAGCGGTCGCCCTGCTCACCGCCCCGCCCGCGTCCGCCACCGGCGGCGGCTCCACCGGCGGCGGCGAGGGCAAGGCCGGCGCGGTCGTCCTGCGCGCCGGCCTCGACGTGGGCCTGCTCAACAAGACCGTCCACGTGCCGCTGAGCACCACCCTCAACGAGGTCAACGCCCCCTCGACGGCGCAGAAGACCGCCCTGACGGTGGCCCTCGACGGGGTCGAGGGAGGGAAGCCGGTCAGCGTGCTGCGCGCGGACGTGGCCACCTCCAAGGCCACCGCCGACAAGAACCGCGCCGAAGCGGAGGCCAACCTGGCCAACGCCAAGGTGCACGTCCCGGGGCTGCCCGCGCTCTCCCTGATCCAGGTGGAGAAGGTCATGTCCAAGGCCGTGTGCGAGGCGGGGAAGAAGCCCGTCGCCTCCTCGAACGTGCTCGGGTCGGTGACCGTGCTCGGCAAGAAGGTCACCCTCTCCGCCGGCGGCCCGACCAAGGTCGAGGTCCCCGGGATCGGCATGGTCGGCCTGGAGCTCTCCGGCACGCAGACCACCTCCACCACGGCCGCGGCGGCCGCGCTGCGGCTCAAGGTGTCCGTGAACCCGCTGGACCTGAACGTGGCCCAGGTCGAGGGCGAGATCGTGCTCGCCGAGGCGCACTGCGAATCCCCGGCCGGGACGCCGGCGCCCGAGCCCGCCGCGAAGTCCGACGTCAAGCCGCAGACGGCTGCCTCCGGGACCGGCGCGGCCGTCACGACCGACGCCAACCTGGCGGAGACCGGCGGTGGTTCGGTGACCCCGTACGTGGCGGGCGGTGCGCTGGTCCTGCTCGGCATCGGGGCGGCGGCACTGGTCGTGACCCGGCGCGGCCGCACCTCGTAGCCCGGTCGAAACCGGCCCGCCGGGCACTCAGCGGGTGGCGCGCTCCAGGCCCTGCTTGTCCGCTCCGCGCGACAGGACGGCTTCGCTGACCTGCTTGTCGACGGCGGCGTAGGCGGACTTCGCCGCCGCCCCGCGCCCGGAGTCGCCGGCGGCGCAGGAGGTGCACACGACGCGGAACGGCGGGTTCATGTCCGAGTACTGGGTGAGGTACTCGGCCTTGGTCACGTCCCAGCGGCCGGGGTGGGCGGCCGCCGGGGTGAAGGTGAAGCGCGGGATCGAGGACATGTTGCCGCGCGCCTTGTCGGCCTCGTAGAAGCTGGCGATCTGGTCGCCCATGCCGAACACGACCCACGTGCCGTTGATCTTCTCGTAGGGCTGCGGCACGTGGTTGTGCGTCCCGAGGATCAGATCGATGTCGGGGAGCCCGTCCGGGCCGCGCGAGGCGGTCAGCGCCTGCGCCAGATCGCGCTGCTGCTGGTCGGGCGCCGTCTGCCACTCGGTGCCCCAGTGGACGCTGAGGACGACGACGTTCGCGCCGGCCGCCCGGGCCGCGCGGGCGTCGGCGATGATCCGGTTCTGGTCAATCAGATTGACGGACCAGGGCTTTCCGGCCGGGACCGGGATTCCGTTCGTCCCGTACGTGTAGTCCAGCTGGGCGACCTTGGCGCCGCCGGCGGAGAGCACCGCCGGGGCCTTGGCCTCATCGGCGCTGCGGGCCGAGCCGACGTGTTTGATGCCGACCCGGTCGAGGTGCTCCAGGGTGCGGACGAGACCGTCGTAGCCGTCGTCCAGGGTGTGGTTCGAGCCGGTCGAGCAGCTGTCGTACCCGGCGTCCTTCAGGGCGTCGGCCAGCTGGTGCGGGGCCTTGAACACGGGATAGCCGGTGTAGGGGCCGCCGGGCCGGCCGTACGGTATCTCGTGGTGGCACATCGCCAGGTCGGCGGCGGCCACCAGGGGCTTGACCCCCGCGAGTATCTTTCGGAAGTCGTGGCTCTGGCCGCTGCCCTGGGCGTCGTCCGCGGCCCGCTGGATGATCGAGGGGTACGGGATGATGTCGCCGGTCGCGACCAGCGTGAACGGCTTGGCCCCGGCGGGCGTCGTCGGACCCGCCTTGCCCTGGCCCGCCTTGCCCGTCCCGGGCTTGGCCTGCAGCCGCTGTTCGCCGGCGTCCTTGCCGTGGTCGAGCAGGCTCGGCAGGGCGAGGATCCCGCCGGCTATGGCGGCCACCGCGGCCACGGCCAGGCCTGTCGTGGCTGATGTCTTCATTTCCGGACCCCCCGGGCTTCCCTGCTGATGCCGAGATCATCGCCTACCTCCGGCCGCCCCGCCAATGGAGCCAGGGCCTCCGGATAGCTGCCCCGCCACGGCGGGAGCGGGTCCCCCTTCCCGGCGGCCCGGGTCAGCGGGCCGTGAGCGCCAGGGCGTGGTCCAGGGCCTGGAGCAGGCTGCCCGTCGTGGCCCGGTCGCGGACCGCCAGCCGCAGCCACGAGTCGTCCAGCCCCGGGAAGGTGTCCCCGCGGCGGACCGCGAAGCCGAGGGAGCGCAGCCGGGTGCGGATCTCCGCGCCGCCCGCCACCCGGATCAGGACGAACGGCCCCTGCGCCACCCCCGACACCGTGATCTCCTCGAACTCCGCGAGCCCCGCCAGCAGATGCGCCCGGTCCACCGCGATCTGCCGGGCCGCGGCCGCCGCCTCCGCCAGCGCCGCAGGGGCCACGCACGCCTCCGCCGCCACCAGCGCCGGCGTCGACACCGGCCACAGCGGCTGCGCCGCCGCCAGCTTCGCGATCACCTCCGGCTCGGCCAGCACGTAGCCGATGCGCAGCCCCGCCAGCCCCCACGTCTTGGTCAGGCTCCGCAGCACCACCAGACCCGGCACGTCCGTCCGACCGGCCAGCGCCTCCCGCTCACCCGGGACCGCGTCCATGAACGCCTCGTCCACGACCAGGATCCGGCCCGGCCGGGCCAGCGCGGTCAGCACCGCCGCCGGGTGCAGGACCGACGTCGGATTGGTCGGGTTGCCGACCACCACCAGGTCCGCCTCCTCGGGCACCGCCTCCGGGTCCAGCCGGAAGCCGTCCGCCGCCCGCAGCACCACCCGCTCGACGGTGTGGCCCGCGTCGCGCAGCGCCGCCTCGGGCTCCGTGAACTGCGGGTGCACCACCACCGGCCGCCGCGCGCCCAGGGCCCGGGCGATCAGTACGAACGCCTCCGCGGCCCCGGCCGTCAACAGCACCCGCCCGACCGGCAGCCCGTGCCGGGCCGCCACCGCCGCGCGGGCCGACCGCCCGTCGGGGTACGCGCCGAGACCGTCGAGCGAAGCCGCGATGCGCTGCTTGAGCCAGTCCGGCGGGGTGTGCGCCCGTACGTTCACCGCGAGGTCCACCAGAGCGCCGCCGTCGCCGCGCACCTCCGCGTCCCCGTGATGGCGCAGGTCGTGCGGCTGGGCGGTGGCCACGGCACAGGTCGCCGCCACCGATCGGCGCTTGGGTACGAGCAGTTCCCCGCCGCCCGCGAGCGCGGCGGCCTCCGCCACCGAGGAGGTCCCGGCCGCGTCGTGCACCGCGTCGGAGGGATGCGGCACGGGGATCGCCGCCAGCTCCTCGGCGGGATAGCTGAGCAGGGGCACGCCGAAACGTTCCGCCGCACCCGTGAGCCCCGCCTCGTCCGCCTTCGACTCCACCGTGGCCAGCGCCTTCACGGCGCCGGCGGCCAGCCCGGCCCCCCGCAGCGTCTCCTCGACGAGGGCGCAGACCTCCGCCACGGAGACACCCGCACGTCCGCCGACCCCGACCACCAGCTGCGTCGCGTACTCGCCCACCGGGCTCATGCCCCCTCCGTAGTCGTCAATGGTTCGTGCCCCGCCGCCCGCGCGCACACGTGCGTACGGGGCGAGGAGTCGGTATTCAGGGGCACATGGCCGTGATCGTGGCGCTGGGCGCGTTCCTGATGACCCTGGCGGGCGGGTGGACTGCGCAACGCGTCACCGACCGCCGCCACCTCGTGCTGGGGCTGGCCGGCGGGATGATGCTCGGCGTCGTGGGCCTCGACCTGCTGCCGGAGTCGCTGCACGCGGCCGGCCGCAAGGTGTTCGGCGTCCCGCTCGCCCTGCTGCTCTTCGTGGCCGGGTTCCTGATCGCGCACGTGGTGGAACGCCTGCTGGCGGTGCGCCAGGCCGCGCACGGCGCCGAGAACGGGGGCCGGGTCCCCGAGGTCGGGCTGACGGCGGCCTCGGCGATGGTCGGCCACAGCTTCGCCGACGGAGTGGCCCTGGGCGCCGCCTTCCAGGTCGGGGGCGGGATGGGCGTGGCCGTGTCGCTGGCCGTCATCACGCACGACTTCGCCGACGGGTTCAACACGTACACGCTCACCCGGCTGTACGGGAACGCCCGCCGCAAGGCCCTGATGATGCTCTTCGCGGACGCGGTGGCCCCCGTACTGGGCGCGGTGTCCACTTTGCTGTTCACCCTTCCGGAGGAACCGCTGGGGGCGTATCTCGGATTCTTCGGCGGAGCCCTGCTGTACCTGGCGGCCGCCGAGATCCTGCCGGAGGCGCACCACAAGCACCCCGCCCTGTCCACGCTGATGTGCACGGTGGGCGGGGTGGCCGGGATCTGGCTGGTGGTGGGCCTCGCGGACTGAACTCACCCGGCCCGCGCCGCCGACCGCGCGAACCGCAGGGCCACGGAGGGCTCCGCCGCCCAGTGCGTGTGCAGGTAACTGGCGTGCACACCCTGCTGTACGAAGCCCTCGACCCGGCGTTCGGGGTGCGTGAACCCCCACGCGGGGGCGGAGCCCGCGCCGGGATCGATCACCGTGCGGTGGAACTCGTGGCCGCGCAGGCGGGTGCCGGCGGCGGCGAGGGCACTGTCCGACACCGCGACGGCCTCGCGGTAGCCGAGGGTCAGGCGCTCCGACATGCGAGCGTCGGCGTCGAGGACCCCGCACATGGGCTTGCCGTCGAGGGTGCGGGCGAGGTACAGCAGCCCCGCGCACTCGGCGGCGACGGGCCCGCCGGCCGCCGCGAAGGCCGCGACGGCCTCGCGGAGCGGCGCGTTGGCGGCGAGCTCGGGGGCGTACACCTCGGGGAATCCGCCCCCGATCACCAGGCCGGTGGTCCCGTCGGGCAGGACCTCGTCCCGGAGCGGATCGAAGGTGACGACCTGCGCCCCGGCGGCGGTGAGCAGTTCGGCGTGCTCGGCGTAGGAGAACGTGAAGGCGGGACCGCCCGCGACGGCGATGACGGGGCGCGGGCCGGTGCCATCGGCGCCCGGTGCCTGCGGGGCCGCACCACCCCGGGGGACCAGAGCCCCCTGCGGCGACCACGGCTCGCATTCCAGGGCCGGGGCGGTCCGCGCCAGGGCCATCAGGGCCTCCAGATCGCAGCCCGCCCGTACCTGGTCCGCCAGGGCGGAGACGGAGGACACGGCATCCGCCCGCCGCTCCGCGACCGGCACCAGACCCAGGTGCCGAGAAGGCGCGGCCACCTGCGGGGCCCGCCGCAGGACGCCGAGCACCGGCATCCCGGCCTCCTCCAGCGCCTCCCGCAGCATCGCCTCGTGCCGGTCGGACCCGACCTTGTTGAGGATCACGCCCCCCAGCCGCACCTGCGGATCGAACGACGCGAAGCCGTGCACCAGCGCCGCCACCGACCGCGACTGCGACGAGGCGTCGACCACCAGCACCACCGGCGCCCGCAGCAGCTTCGCCACCTGCGCCGTCGACGCCAGCTCGCCCCGGCCCGCGGCGCCGTCGTACAGGCCCATCACGCCCTCGACGAGCGCGAGATCGCACCCCGCCGCCCCGTGCGCGAACAGCGGGGCGACCAGATCCGGCCCGCACATGAACGCGTCCAGGTTGCGCCCCGGCCGACCCGTGGCCAGGGCGTGGTAGCCGGGGTCGATGTAGTCGGGCCCGGCCTTGTGCGGGGACACGGCGAGGCCGCGCTCCGAGAAGGCCGCCATCAGGCCCGTGGCGACGGTGGTCTTGCCGCTCCCGGAGGACGGCGCGGCGATGACCAGCCGGGGGATGTGGAGCGAAGTCACCACTCGATGCCCTTCTGGCCCTTCTGGCCGGCGTCCATCGGGTGCTTGACCTTGGTCATCTCCGTGACCAGGTCCGCGAACTCCAGCAGCTTCTCCGGCGCGTTGCGCCCCGTGATCACCACGTGCTGGGTGCCGGGCCGGTTCCGCAGCACCTCGATGACCTCGTCGACGTCGATCCAGCCCCAGTGCATCGGGTACGCGAACTCGTCCAGCACGTACAGCTTGTGCGTCTCGGCGGCCAGATCGCGCTTGACCTGCTCCCAGCCTTCCTTGGCCGCCTGCTCGTTGTCGAGCTGCGCGTCCCGCTGGACCCAGGACCAGCCCTCGCCCATCTTGTGCCAGACGACGGAGCCGCCCTCGCCCGAGGCGCCGAGCACCTTGAGCGCGTTCTCCTCGCCGACCTTCCACTTCGCCGACTTGACGAACTGGAACACCCCGATCGGCCAGCCCTGGTTCCAGGCGCGCAGCGCCAGCCCGAAGGCCGCCGTCGACTTGCCCTTGCCCGGGCCGGTGTGGACGAAGACGAGCGGGCGGTTGCGGCGCTGGCGCGTCGTGAGTCCGTCGTCCGGAACGACGGTCGGCTGTCCCTGCGGCATTACGCGGCCCTCCTGGGGGTGTCTGATGCGGTACGTACGTTCTTCACGAGCCCGGCCAGCGAGTCGGCCCGCAGCCCGTCGAGCGTGACGGCGGGCCCGCCGAGGTCGGCGGCCAGTACGCCGGCCAGCCCCAGCCGGACCGGCCCCGACTCGCAGTCCACGACCACCGACGCGACGCCCTCGGCCTGGAGCAGCCGGGCGCTGCGGCCCGCGAGCGCGCGCGGGTCCCCGCCGGCGGTACCGGCGGATCCGCCCGCACCGGCGGAACCGGTCGAACCCGCCGACGTGGCCCGCCCGTCGGTGACGACCACGAGCAGCGGACGGCGGCTGGGATCGCGCAGCCGCTCGATCCGCAGCACGTCGTGGGCCTTGAGCAGGCCCGCGGCGAGCGGGGTGCGCCCGCCCGTCGGCAGCTGTTCGAGCCGGGTCGCGGCCGCGTCCACCGAGGAGGTGGGCGGCAGCGCCAGCTCGGCGGCGGAGCCGCGGAAGGTGATCAGACCGACCTTGTCCCGGCGCTGGTAGGCGTCCAGCAGCAGCGAGAGCACCGCGCCCTTGACGGCGCTCATGCGCTGCCGGGCCGCCATGGAACCGGAGGCGTCGACCACGAACAGGACCAGGTTGCCCTCGCGGCCCTCCCGGGTGGCCTGGCGCAGGTCGTCCTTGCGGACGACGAGCCCGCGCCCGGTGCGCCCGCGCGCCTTCTGGTGCGGGGCGGCCGCCTGGACGGTCGCGGCGAGGTGCAGCTTCGTCAGCTGGCCGCGGGGGCGCTGGGCGCCGGTGGTCCGGCCGTGCGCGGTGCGGGCGCGCGAACGCCGTCCCGACGCGCCCTCGCCGAGGCCGGGGACGCTGAGCATCTTGGTCCGGAACGGCTCGGCGGCCCGTACGGCGGCCTGCTCGGGCGCGGCGCCGTCCTGGGAGGCGGGCTGGGGGGCCGGGGAATCGGGGGCCTCGGGGGTGGTCTCGGGGGACTCCTGCGGGGCGGGGGCCTCGGGAGCCTCCGGCGCCTCGGGTCCGCCCTGCGGGGGGATCCCGCCGCCTCCGCCGTCCGGACCGCCGTCCTCCGGGCCGCCGTCGTCCGGACCCTCGGGCTCCGGGTCGGGGTCGGGGTCGGGCTCGTTCTCCGGCTCCTCGTCGGGGAAGGCGTCCAGGATCTCGTCGAGCTTGTCCTCGTCGAGGCCGGGGGCGTCGAAGGGGTTGCGGCGCCGCCGGTGGGGGAGCGCCAGCAGCGCGGCCTGGCGCACGTCCTCCTTGCGCACGTCGGTCCGCCCGGCCCAGGCGGCCAGCGCGGTCGCGGTACGGGCCATCACGATGTCGGCGCGCATCCCGTCGACCTCGAACCCGGCGCAGGTCGCGGCGATCCGGAGCAGGGAGGCGTCACCGAGGCGGACCTCCGGGAGCAGGGCGCGGGCGGCCACGACGCGGGCGCGCACGTCCTGCTCCTCACCGGCCCAGCGGCCGGCGAAGGCGGCCGGGTCGTCCTCGTACGCGAGCCGCCGGCGCACCACCTCGACGCGCTGGGCGGGCTCGCGGGAGGCCGCCACCTCGACGGTGAGCCCGAACCGGTCGAGGAGCTGCGGACGGAGCTCGCCCTCCTCGGGGTTCATGGTGCCGACGAGCAGGAAGCGGGCGGCGTGGCGTACGGAGACGCCCTCGCGCTCCACGTACGAGGCGCCCATGGCGGCGGCGTCGAGGAGGAGGTCGATGAGGTGGTCGTGGAGGAGGTTGACCTCGTCGACGTAGAGGATCCCGCGGTGCGCGTCGGCGAGCAGGCCGGGCTCGAAGGCCTTCACCCCTTCGGCGAGGGCCCGTTCGATGTCGAGGGCGCCGACGAGGCGGTCCTCGGAGGCGCCGACGGGCAGCTCCACCATGCGCGCGGGCCGGGCGGTGCCGGTGCCGGGCTCGTGGGGGCCGTCGGGGCAGGCGGGGTCGGGGGCGGCCGGAGCGCAGGAGAACCGGCAGCCGGGGACGACGTCGACCTGGGGCAGCAGCGCGGACAGCGCGCGGACGGCGGTGGACTTGGCGGTCCCCTTCTCGCCGCGCACGAGCACGCCGCCGACCGCCGGGCTCACGGCGTTGAGCAGGAGCGCCAGCCGCAGGTCGGTCTGGCCGACCACTGCGGTGAACGGGTAGGGCGTGCTCATGCGATGCCTCTCCTTGTGCGGGTACGACTGCCGATACGAGTACGAGTACGAGTACGAGTACGCGTGCGCGGGGCGGTGCCCGCGGGGCGGGTGCGCTGTGCGGGTCTGGGTCTGCCGGGGGCCGCCGCCGTGCGGAGCCCTTCCCGCGGGGAGGGGGAGGCCGCCCGCAGGGCCCGGGGCGTCACGGCGCGCCCGGGGGGAGGAAGGGGAGGTCCGCGGGGGCGCCCGATTCGATGAGCTTCAGCAGCGCGTGCGTATCGGCGTGCTCGGCGATCAAGTCACCCAGCAGGTCCAGCTGCTCCTCCCGCAGGGCGGAGAACGACGTGTCCGGGGACGGGACGAAACGACGGCCCGCGGCCGAAGCCACCTCGCGCAGGAACGCCCTCCGGAAGCCGTCCGACTCCAGCGACCCGTGCCAGTGCGTGCCCCACACGGAACCCACCCGGCAGCCGTCGAGGAACGGCTCCCCGCCCAGGACCTCGGCCACCCCGTGGTGGATCTCGTAGCCGTCGACCGCCTCGCCGAGCGCGGTCCCCGAAGGCCGCTCCAGGGTCTTCTCCCGCTCGAAGCGGATCCGCACCGGCAGCAGGCCCAGCCCGTCCACCGAACCCGCCCGCGACTCGACCTCGTCCTCGATGTGCTCGCCGAGCACCTGGAAGCCGCCGCAGATCCCGAGCACCGGCCTGCCCTCGGCGGCCCGTCGCAGCAGCGCGTCCGCGAGGCCGCGCTCGCGCAGCCACTCCAGCGCCTTCACCGTGCCGCGGGTGCCCGGCACCACCACCAGGTCCGCGTCGGCCAGTTCCTCGGCCCGGTCCACGAACCGCACCACCACGCCCGGCTCCGCCGCCAGCGCGTCGACGTCCGTGAAGTTCGACATCAGCGGGACCGCGCACACCGCGACCCGCAGCACGTCCTCGCCGACCGGCGGGGCCACGACCGATTCGCGCACCGCGCCCCGCAGGGAGACCCGGAGCCCGTCCTCCTCGTCGATGCCCAGCCCGTGCCGGAACGGGAGCACCCCGTACGTCGCGCGCCCGGTCAGGCCGCGCAGCATCTCCATCCCGGGCTCCAGCAGCGACACGTCGCCGCGGAACTTGTTGACCATGTATCCGGCGATCAGCGACTGGTCCTGCGGGGACAGCAGCGCCGTCGTCCCGAAGAACGAGGCGAAGACCCCGCCCCGGTCGATGTCCCCGACCACGACCACCGGGAACCGCGCGGCCCGCGCGATGCCCATGTTCACGATGTCGGTCCGGCGCAGGTTGATCTCGGCCGGACTGCCCGCCCCCTCGCAGATCACGGCGTCATACGTGCCCCGCAGCTGCTCCAGGCAGTCCGTGACGACCCCGAGGAGCTGCTCCTGACGCCCTCCGTGGTAGCCGCGCGCGCTCATCTCGCCCACCGGCTTGCCCAGCAGCACCACCTGGCTGCTGCGGTCGCTGCCGGGCTTGAGGAGCACCGGGTTCATCAGTGCCGTCGGCTCCACGCGGGCCGCCTGCGCCTGCATCGCCTGGGCGCGCCCGATCTCGGCGCCCTCGCGCGTCACGAACGAGTTAAGGGACATGTTCTGCGCCTTGAACGGCGCCACCTTCACGCCCTGCCGGGCCAGCCAGCGGCAGATGCCCGCCGTGACCACGCTCTTGCCCGCGTCCGATGTGGTGCCGGCGACGAGAAGTCCCCCGCCGAGCTTCGCGCCGCTCATCCGCGTCCCTTCCGTATGCCGTACGACACCGCACAGCGCAGTGCCACGCACGCCCCCAGCGCCAGCCACGTCACCTGACGCGACAGCCGCACGGCGCGCTCGATGTCCGCGACCTCCACCGGCCGCCCCTCCGTGCCGTTCAGCACCGCCCGGTGCTCTACCCGCCCGCCGTACGCGAGGGTCCCGCCCAGCCGTACGCCGAGCGCCCCGGCGAACGAGGCCTCCACGGGTCCGGCGTTCGGGCTCGGGTGTGCGGCGGCGTCCGTGCGCCAGGCCCGTACGGCTCCCCGGCGGTCCGGCCCGGCCACTGCGGCGGCCAGGGCGGTCAGCCGCGCGCCGGGCCAGCCGACGAGGTCGTCGAGCCGGGCCGAGGCCCAGCCGTAGCGCAGGTGGCGCGGGGACTTGTGGCCGACCATCGCGTCGAGGGTGTTCACGGCGCGGAAGGCCAGCAGCCCCGGGACACCGGCGGCGGCGCCCCACACCAGGGCCCCGACCACCGCGTCGGAGGTGTTCTCGGCGACCGACTCCACGACGGCGCGGGCCATCTGCTGCTCGTCCAGGGCCTGCGGATCGCGCCCGCACAGGTGCGGCAGCCGCTCCCGGGCCACCTCGGCGTCCCCGGCGGCGAGCGCGCCGCCGATGGCGCGGGCCTCCCGGCCCAGTGAGGTGCCCCCGACGACGGCCCAGGTGGCCACAGCGGTCAGGGCGATACGGGCGGCAGCGGGCCGGGAGCGCGCGGCGCGGGCGCCCAGCGCGCCGACGGCGGCCGCGCCCCCGGCGCATATGAGGGTGTGCAGAACGCCCCGTGCGCGGTCGTCGCGCCACAGGGCGCGTTCGACGGCGGCGGCGGCTCGTCCGAAGGCGGCCACGGGGTGCCCTCGGCGCGGATCACCGAGGATCCGGTCGCCGATCAGGCCCGCCGTGGCGCCGTACGCGAAGACGCGGTCGGCACGCATGGTGCAGGTATGTCCTCACTCAGGGTCCGCGCCCTGGTTCGACGTGTCCGGCGGTGGGAGTTCCTGGCTCCCGGGGCGCACGTGCCGCGTGCTCCCCGGTGACAGTGGCGGGACCGCGCCGGATTCGCACCGGACTTCCTCTCCATGCCGCCGTATTGGCTCGGGCAGTCCACCACGCACCGCGAAGGCCCGTCAACTCGCCGTTGACCTGCGGCGGGGCAGGCCGCGGGCACGGATCGCGGGCACGGGTCCCGGGTGTACGAAAGCTCCCCCCGGGGTACCCGGAGGGAGCTTTGGCACGCCGTGCCCCGATCGGTCGGACCGGGGCATCGGGTCAGGTCAGCTGACGATCAGGTAGATCCCGTACCCCACGGCCGCCGTGACGAGCGCGAAGCAGGCGTACGCACCGCTGCGGGCGAGGGCGGCGGTACCGCCCTGCTCGGTGGCGGTCTCGTGCTTGGAGAGGCCCACCAGACCCAGGGTGAACAGGGCCACGAGGGCGACGGTGGCGGAGAGGCTGACCCCGAAGACGGAGCCGAGTGCTGCCCAGTCGATCTTCATACTGCGGATTCCTCTGTCGTTCTCGGGGTCAGACCGCGGCGGCGGGAGCCGCCGGTGCGGTCGGGGCGGCCGCCGGGATGGTGGCCCTCAGGGCCTCGTCCGTGACCGCGGCGGTCGTACCGGCGAAGGCCTCGGCGGCGGCCTCGGCGGCCACCGTCGGCGGGACCGTGACGGCGGCCATGGCCGTGGTGACGACACCCGGCTCCTCGGCCGCGGCCGCCTGTGCGTCGTTGACGTTGCTGTGGTCGACGACCTGGCGGCGCGAGATGAGCCAGATGGCGACGCAGGAGGCGATCAGGAAGAGCGCGACGGCGGCGACGCCGACGTCACCGGTGCGCATGACCAGCTCGGCGCCGGAGGCGACGACGGCCGCGGCCGGCAGGGTCAGGCCCCAGGCGATGAACATGCGGGTGGCGGTGGACCAGCGGACCACGCCGCCCTTGCGGCCCAGACCCGCGCCCATGACCGCGCCGGAGCACGCGTGGGTGGTGGAGAGGGAGAAGCCGAGGCTGGAGGAGGCGAGGATGACGCTCGCGGCCGAGGTCTGGGCGGCGAAGCCCTGCTGCGGCTGGAGGTCGGTCAGGCCGCTGCCCATGGTGCGGATGATGCGCCAGCCGCCCAGGTAGGTGCCCATGGCGATCGCCATGCCGGCGGAGACGATGACCCAGACCGGCGGGTTGGAGCCGGGCGCGAGCGCGCCGCCGGCGACCAGCGCCAGGGTGATGATGCCCATCGTCTTCTGCGCGTCGTTGGTGCCGTGCGCCAGGGAGACGAGACCGGCCGAGGCGATCTGACCGGCCTTGTAGCCCTTGGCGGAGGTCTTCTTGCCGACGTTCCCGCCCAGCTTGTACGTGACCTTGGCGGCCAGCATCGCGGCCGCACCGGCCACGATCGGCGCGGCGACCGCGGGGAGCAGCACCTTGGTGACGAGCGTGCCGCCGTTGACGGCGCCGAGGCCGGCGGAGGCGACGGCCGCGCCGACCAGGCCGCCCATCAGGGCGTGCGAGGAGCTGGAGGGGAGACCGACCAGCCAGGTGACGAGGTTCCAGAGGATCGCGCCGACGAGGGCGGCGAAGATCACTTCTGGCTGGATGCCCTCTTCGTTGACCAGGCCCTTGGAGATCGTCTTGGCGACCTCCACGGACATGAACGCGCCGACGAGGTTGAGCACGGCGGACATGGCCACCGCCGTCTTGGGCTTGAGGGCGCCGGTCGAGATGGTGGTCGCCATCGCGTTGGCTGTGTCGTGGAAACCGTTCGTGAAGTCGAACACGAGAGCGGTGATGATCACGATCCCGAGGAGAAGCGTTATGTGCTCCATTTACCCAGGCTTCTGTTTGACGTCAGTGGCTCGGCGACCGTAGGCAACCTGGATGAACGGAAGGTGAACTGACGCGGGCGGAGCGGTGTACTGGCCCGTCGTGTCATCGGGACCTTCATCCCCATTTTGCCGCTGATACGCCGATTGATGCACGTCAACCCCGGGTAACCGAGTGGGTTCACGAGGGGTCCCGGTCCTTGCGGCCCGCCCCGGGAGGAGGCGGGGGAGACGCAGATCACTCCCCGTCCGCCCGGCCCGCCGGACCGCCGCCCCCCGTCTTCCCGCCCCCGCCCGGCCGCAATCGGAACATTCCGCTCCAGTGGCCCGACGGCGCTCCCGCCTCGACACTGGAGCCGTGCCTTCCGCCACAGCGACCGCCGCGGCCGTCGCGACCACTTTCGTCGGGGCCGGCGCCGTCGCGGTCGCCGCCGGCCGGTACGCGGCCGACGCCGCCCTGCGGCACGAGCCCGGCCGCCCCCTGCCCGGCGGGCCCCGGCTCGGCGTCCACTCCACCGGCCCCGGGCGGATCACGCTGACCCGCTCGCTGGCTTCCCTGCGCCCCGGTACGTACGGGCTCTGCGCCCCCGGGGTGCACGCGGTGGTCGGATCCGTGCTCGACGGGTTCGATCCCGGCCCGGACGCCGTGGTGCGCCGGCTCCTCGCCGTCACCCACGGCAGCCTCGACCCCGGCACCCGGGTCACCCTCACCCCCCAGGTCCACGTGGGGAACCCGCGGACCGCCCTCGGGCTCGAACACGCCGACGTGGACGTCCCGGGCGAGCTCGGCGGACTGCCCGCCTGGTTCGTGCCCGCCGCCCGCGACACCTGGGTGATCACCGTGCACGGACTCGGCGCGGGCCGGGAGCACCCGATGGTGGTCATGCCCTTCCTGCACCGCCAGCGGATGCCCGTCCTCGACCTCGCCTACCGCGGGGACCTCGGGGCACCCGCGTCACCGGACGGTCTCGGCCACCTCGGTGAATCCGAGTGGCGGGACGTGGACGCCGCCATCCGCTACGCCGTGCGCTACGGAGCCCGCCGGGTCGTCCTGCACGGCTGGTCCACCGGGGCCGCCATGGCCCTGCACGCCGCCGAGCGCTCGGCCCTCGCCGACCGGATCTGCGGGCTCGTGCTGGACTCGCCGGTGCTCGACTGGCACACCACCCTGCGCGCGCTCGTCGCCGCCCGCCGCACCCCGGCCGCGCTGGTTCCGTTCGCGGTGCGGGCCGCCGAGGGGCGCGCGGGCCTGCGGGCCGACCGGCTGGCCCCCGGCGCGGACCCGGCGGCGCTGCGCGTACCCGTCCTGATCTTCCACGGACCGGACGACGCGCTCGCCCCCTGGGAGCCCTCGCGCCGGCTCGCCGCGGCCCGCCCCGACCTGGTCACGCTGCGGACCGTCCGCGAAGCCCCGCACGGGGCGATGTGGAACGCGGATCCGGCCGGATACGAGGAAGCCCTGAGGCGCTTCCTGACCCCTCTCATGTGAAGGCCGTGTGCCGGACGGGGCGGGGAGGGCGGAGAATCCCGGTATGTACCCCGGCCAGCTGACGATAATGGCTGGTTCCGTTTGGGCTTTCGGCCGGTGACGGGCGAGACTGCTTCCGTGACGTCCCGAAAGCCTGATGAGCAGTTGGCTCGCGACTCCAGACTCCGACTCGTCTCCCCGCGTTCCGTCGCCGCGGCCCGCAAGGCGGTGACCGACCGACGCGCCCGTAGCGCTTCGAGGCCCCCGGCCGGCACCCCGGCCACGGCCGAACTCGCGAGCCGGGCCCGGGCCTCGCTGGCCGACGCGGTACGGCTCGCCCGCTGGGCCGAGCTCAACCTCGGGGCCGGCGACGGGGGCAGGCCCGCCCCGGCGGGAGCGCTGCCCGCCGCCGACGTCGAACGCGCCGCCGGTGCACTGAACCTGACGCACGGGCAGATCCGGGTCGGCTGGGACCGCGCCCGGCTCGCGGGGCTCGTCGAGGTGCACGGCGGCCAGGCCCGGCCCGGCTGGCGGCTGCGCGCCTGGGACCGCGACGACACCGCCGTACTGCGCGGCTGGGTGGCCCTGTTCGACGCATGGTCGCTCGTCCACCCGGCCCCCGCCGACATCGCCCCGGCGGTCGTCGCCGAGGTGGTCGAGGCGATGCCCCAACTGCTGTCCCTGCTCCAGCTGTCCGCCGGTCCCGTCACCGTCCCGGACCTGCTGGACCTGCTCGGGCAGCGGGTCACCGAACTGCGCGACGAGCGCTGCGAGATCCCCTACGACGCCCCCGCGCGCGAGACGGCGCCCGCCGACGGGGCAGGGGCCGACCCGGACGCCGCCCCCGAGGTGAACGGCCACGCGGCGCCCGTCCCGCTCGCCCGGCTGCTGCGCTGGGCGCTCGGCGGGCTCGCCGCCGTGGACGCGGTCACCCTCGGACCGGCGCAGGCCGCCCTCACCCCGCTCGGCAGCTGGGCCGTCTGGGTCAAGCTCGAACAGATCTGCGTGGCCGCGCAGAGCCCCGCGGGCAACATCGAGCAGTCCGCCGCCGCGATGCTGCACGGCTGCGCCCGGCTCACCCCGGGACCCGCCCGCGCCGAGTACCAGGCCTGGCTCGCCGCCCGGCCCGTCGGCCACGCCGTCAGCGAACTGCTGCACGCCGCCCGCGGCGAGGACGCCCTGCTGCGCGGCCTCGCCTTCGAGGCCCTGCGGGTGGTCGGGGCCCCGGCCGAACCCGAGGTGCGCGCCGCCGTACGCGATCCCGCCCTGCGGCCCTACGCCCTGCTCTGGCTCGCCGAGCACGACGGGGTCGATCCCGACGAGGCGCAGGACGTGCTCACCGCAGAGGAGACGACCTGGCTCTGGGTGGACACCGCGGCGGCCATCGCCGACCACGGCGAGGCGGACCTGCTGGCGCGCCACCTCGACTCGGCCGTCCGGACCACCGTCCCGCGGCTGCTCGACGAGGTCCGCGCGGTCGGCCACCCGCGCACCGTCCAGGTCCTGGTCGCCCTGGCGGCCGCGCACCCGGACCCGGCCCTGGCCAAGGCGGTCCGCCGGGCCGCCTTCCAGGTCCATACCGGCGGCGCGTAGCACCCGTGGCGCCCCTGGCGCCGGGCAGGCGGCAGCGGGGACGCGTACGGGGAACGGGGACGCGCCGCGGGTCTCAGACCTGCGGCGCGTACGTCCCGAAGCTCCAGATGTTGCCCTCGGCGTCTCGGGCCATGTAGTCGCGGGACCCGTAGTCCTGGTCGGTGGGCTCCATCAGGACCTCCACGCCGTGCTCCGCGGCCCGCCGGTGGTGCGCGTCGACATCGTCGACCACCACGTAGACCCCCACGGGCCCGCCGTCCCCCATGGCCTTGTCGAAGACGGTGCCGGTGCGCTTGCTGCCGAGCATCACCAGGCCGTTGCCGTACGCCAGCTCCGCGTGCATCACCGAGCCGTCCTCGCCCTCGTACACCGCGACCTGGCTGAAGCCGAAGGCCTCGGTCAGCAGCTTGATCGCCGCCTTCGCGTCGCGATACCGCAGCGTGGGACAGATGGACGGAACGCCTGTCATGACGACCACTCCCTCTCGTGACGGTGACCTGTGTCACAGCATGGCAGGCGCCGCCGGCAGTCAGCGGAAGGTGTTGCACTGGGCCATGTCGCCCGTGCGGTAGCCCTGGTAGAACCACTGCTGGCGCTGCTGCGCCGAGCCGTGCGTCCAGGACTCCGGGGTCACCCGGCCCTGGAACTTCTCCTGGATCCGGTCGTCGCCCACCGCGGCCGCCGCGTCCAGGCCGTCCCTGATGTCCTGGTCGGTGAGGCTGGTGAGCAGCGGGCGGCCGGTGGCCCGGTCGGGGGTCCGCGTCGCGTTGTGCGCCCACACCCCGGCGTAGCAGTCGGCCTGGAGCTCGACCTTGACCGCGTTGCTGTTGGCGCCCTGCTGCCCGTCCTGGGCCTTCTCCAGGGTCCCGGTCAGGTTCTGGATGTGGTGCCCGTACTCGTGGGCGACGACGTAGGCCTGGGCGAAGGGGCCGCCGCTCGCGCCGAACTTCGTCCGCAGGTCGTCGAAGAAGCCCAGGTCCAGGTAGACCTGCCGGTCGGCGGGGCAGTAGAAGGGGCCGACCGCCTTGGTGGCGGCGCCGCAGGCGGTGTTCACCCGGTCCTTGAAGAAGACCGTCGACGCCGGGGCGTAGCGGCCGCCGCGCCGGGTGAACTCGTTCTTCCAGAAGTCCTGGGTGCTGTTGACGACCGCGACCAGCCGGCAGTCCTCGCGGGTGTTCGCGTCCCGTCCGGTCCGGCAGCTCTGCTGCACCTCGCTGACCGACGAAGAGGTCGCCGCCGACTCCGGGTTCCCGGAGGACAGCCCCAGCTGGTCCGGTCCCACGCCGAAGAGCAGCCCGAGGACCAGCGCGATGAGGCCCGCGATGCCGCCGCCGATCGTCGCCCGCCCGCCCGGGACGCGGCTGCCGCGCACGTCCTTGACCTCGGACGTGTCCAGATTGGCGTCGTCGTCGAACTGCATCCCGCACCGCCTCGATTCAACGTGGCCGCCCCTGCGGCGAGTATCACCCGGTCCATCCTGATACGCCCCCCGCCCCATCGGGGCCGTCCCTGAGCCGAACGGGGGACCCGTCAAGGGCCGGACGCCCCGAAAAGTGGTTGCGCACCCCCGGTAGAATGAATCCCATGGCAAATCTCCTCGCGGATTAGCGGCGTCGAAGCATCGCGTCCTGCCCCCCTTCCGCCGTCCCCCCGCCCTGGAGTATTTCCGTGATCACCGCCACCGGCGTCGAGCTGCGCGCCGGCGCCCGCGTCCTCATCGAGTCCGCTTCCTTCCGCATCGCCAAGGGCGACCGCATCGGCCTGGTCGGCCGCAACGGAGCGGGAAAGACCACGCTCACCAAGTGCCTCGCCGGCGAGGGCCAGCCCGCGGGCGGCTCCATCACCCGCTCGGGCGAGGTCGGCTACCTCCCGCAGGACCCGCGCACCGGCGACCTCGACATCCTGGCCCGCGACCGGATCCTCTCCGCCCGCGGCCTCGACGTCCTGCTCAAGAAGATGCGCATGAACGAGGAGCGCATCGCGACCGGCTCCGGCGGCACCCGCGAGAAGGCGCTCAAGCAGTACGAGCGCCAGGAGACCGAGTTCCTCACCAAGGGCGGGTACGCCGCCGAGTCCGAGGCCGCGACCATCTCGGCCGCCCTGAGCCTGCCCGACCGGGTCCTCGGCCAGCCGCTGCACACCCTCTCCGGTGGTCAGCGCCGCCGCGTCGAGCTCGCCCGGATCCTCTTCTCGGACGCCGACACGCTGCTCCTCGACGAGCCCACGAACCACCTCGACGCCGACTCGATCGTCTGGCTGCGCGACTACCTGAAGAACTACCGCGGCGGCTTCGTCGTGATCTCCCACGACGTCGACCTGGTCGAGACCGTGGTGAACAAGGTCTTCTACCTGGACGCCAACCGCTCGGTCATCGACATCTACAACATGGGCTGGAAGCTCTACCAGCAGCAGCGCGAGGCCGACGAGAAGCGCCGCAAGCGCGAGCGCCAGAACGCGGAGAAGAAGGCCGCGGCCCTGAACTCGCAGGCCGACAAGATGCGCGCCAAGGCCACCAAGACCGTCGCCGCCCAGAACATGGCCAAGCGCGCCGACCGCCTGCTCGCCGGCCTGGACGCGGTCCGCGTCTCCGACAAGGTGGCCAAGCTGCGCTTCCCGGACCCGGCGCCCTGCGGCAAGACCCCGCTGACCGCCGAGGGACTGTCGAAGTCGTACGGCTCCCTGGAGATCTTCACCGACGTCGACCTGGCCATCGACAAGGGCTCCCGCGTCGTCATCCTCGGCCTCAACGGCGCCGGCAAGACCACGCTGCTGCGCCTCCTCGCGGGCACCGAGAAGCCGGACACCGGCACGGTCGTCCCCGGCCACGGCCTCAAGCTGGGCTACTACGCCCAGGAGCACGAGACCCTGGACCCGGAGCGCACGGTCCTGGAGAACATGCGCTCCTCCGCGCCCGACCTGGACCTGGTCGCCGTGCGCAAGACGCTCGGTTCCTTCCTCTTCTCCGGCGACGACGTCGACAAGCCGGCCGGGGTGCTCTCCGGCGGCGAGAAGACCCGTCTGGCCCTGGCCACGCTGGTCGTCTCCTCGGCGAACGTGCTGCTCCTCGACGAGCCCACGAACAACCTGGACCCGGCCAGCCGCGAGGAGATCCTGGGCGCGCTGCGCACGTACAAGGGCGCGGTCATCCTCGTCACGCACGACGAGGGTGCGGTCGAGGCGCTGGAGCCGGAGCGGATCATCCTGCTCCCGGACGGCGTGGAGGACCTCTGGGGCCCGGACTACCGGGACCTCGTCGCCCTCGCCTGATCCTCCCGGAGCCGGTGATCCAGTTCCTTATGGATCATTCGGCTCAGGCGTGATCCATCATCTGAGTGAGACGGTCTCGTACCCCTGCGCTCTGTACGACGGCCCCGGCCGTGCCCGTCCGGGTACGCGTCCGGGGCCGAAATTTTTTGCCGTCCGGCCCCTGACCTGGCGATTCCCGGTGAGGGTGAAGAAGTGTGACGGACGTCATGCAGCGGAAGAGAAGATTCCGTTCTGCTGATGTGTCCACTGCCCGGGAAATGTCGTCGTACCGACCTTGCTGAATGGGTGGCCAGGAAGCCGGGGAGGGGTGATCATGAGAAGTCCAGAGCGCACTTCCCATGAGGAGGCACGGGTGGCCGAGACTCTGAAGAAGGGCAGCCGGGTAACCGGCGCCGCGCGCGACAAGCTCGCGGCAGACCTGAAGAAGAAGTACGACTCCGGTGCGAGTATCCGTGCGCTGGCCGAGGAAACCGGCCGGTCTTACGGGTTCGTCCACCGGATGCTCAGTGAGTCCGGAGTCATTCTGCGTGGTCGCGGTGGCGCGACGCGCGGCAAGAAGGCGGCTACGGCCTGACCGACCCCCATCCAGGCCGTCAGGCCCGGGGCCGGGGTGGATCACGCTCGCCTGCCCACACCTTAGTTCCTTCGGTGACCCCCGGTCGGCCCTCCGGCCGACCGGGTGGTTACTGTGCAGTCACTTAGGCCGGGATTGCGGCCGACTGCACACCGGAGGCACACCGATGGCTCTGCTCGACAAGGACGGCGTACGGCTCACCGTGGACGACTCGGTCGCGACGGTGACACTGACCAATCCGGCCAAGCGAAACGCCCAGTCCCCCGCGCTCTGGCGGGCGTTGGCGGAGGCCGGAAGGTCGTTGCCGGGCACCGTCCGGGTCGTGGTGCTCCGGGGTGAGGGCAAGTCCTTCTCCGCCGGACTCGACCGGCAGGCGTTCACTCCCGAGGGTTTCGAGGGTGAGCCGTCCTTCCTCGATCTGGCGCGCGGCTCGGACGAGCTGCTCGACTCCACCATTGCCGAGTACCAGGAGGCGTTCACCTGGTGGCGGCAGAGCGACATCGTCTCCATCGCCGCCGTACAGGGCCATGCGATCGGCGCCGGCTTCCAGCTCGCGCTGGGGTGTGACCTGCGCGTGGTCGCGGACGACGTGCAGTTCGCCATGCGCGAGACCAGCCTGGGTCTCGTGCCCGACCTGGCCGGGACCCAACCGCTGACCTCGCTGGTCGGCTATGCCCGCGCGCTGGAGATCTGCGCGACGGGCCGCTTCGTGCATGCCGAGGAGGCGGAGCGGATCGGTCTGGCCAACCTCGTCGTACCGGCCGACGAGCTGGACGCGGCCGTGCAGGACCTCACGACGGCGCTGCTGGCTCCGCCGCGCGACGCCGTGATCGAGACGAAGGCGCTGCTCCGCGAGGCCGGATCCCGCCCGTACGACGACCAGCGTTCCGCGGAGCGCGCCGCCCAGGCGCGCCGCCTGCGCGACCTGGCGGGCCTGTCGGACTGATCCGGCGTTCCGGGGGCTCCGCCCCCGGAACCCGGTGCCCCCGTCAGGGGATCGGTTCAGGGGATCAGGAGGGCTTTGCCCGGGACGGCGCGCGCTTCGATCGCGCGGTGGGCCTCCCCGGCCTGCGCCAGCGGGAACTTCCGCGCGATCACCGGGCGCAGCCGCCCGGCCGCGGCCTCGGCCAGGGCGAAGCCCGCCAGCCGGGTGATCTCCGCCGGCGGGAACCGGACCTCGGCGATCCCGCGCACCACGATCCCGCGCCGCTCGGCCTCGGCCGGGTCCAGTGCGGTGAAGCCGCCGCTCGGGGCGCCGTGCGCCGAGACCCGCCCGCCGTCCGGGACCAGTGCGAAGGCGGTCAGGCCCAGCTCGCCGCCGACCCCGTCCAGCAGGACGTCCACCGGACCGCCGACCGCCCCGGTCCAGCCCGGCTCCGAGTAGTCCACCGCCCGGTCCGCGCCCAGCTCCCGGATCAGCGCCAGTTTGCGCTCGCCCCGCGCCGCCCCCACCACGTACGCCCCCGCCGCCACCGCGATCTGCACCAGCAGCGTGCCCATCCCGCCGGCCGCCCCCAGGATCAGGACCCGCTCGCCCGCCTTGATGCCGACGGCCTCGGCGATGCCCGAACCGGTCACCCCGTCGTGCGCCAGCGCCGCCGCCTCCGCGGTCTCCAACCCGTCGGGGACCGGGACCAGCAGCTCCACCGGCACCCGGACCAGTTCCGCGTACGTCCCCTTCGTGCCCGGGGCGGCCACCACGCGGCGGCCCCGCCAGAGCGGGTCCACCCCCTCGCCCACCGCGAGGACCGTCCCCGCGGCCGCGCCGCCCGGCACGTACGGCGGGTGGATGCCGAAGGACTCGCCCCAGCCCCCGCGGATCTGGGTCTCCACGAAGATCGTGTCCACGGCCTCGGCCCTGACCACCACCTCGCCCGCCCCCGGGACCGGATCCGGCAGTTCCACCGGCACCAGCACCTCCGGACCGCCGTACCCGTCCACCCGGATCGCCCGCATGGCGTCCCCCTGCCCGTCCTGTCCGAAACGGCCGCTCGGCCTTGATCACTTGCCACTCTCCGACCTCAACCGCAGTTGAGGTCAAGCGCCGGCAGGGGTACGTTCCCGGCCGACCGGAGTAGTCCCGGAGCGCCATCGCGCCCGGGCGTCTACCGTGGATCGGAGTGAGTCCATCCGCGCGAAGGGACACGCGATGACCGAATCCACATCCGGGGGAGCCTCCCGCGAACCGGCCGAACGCGGCCGCACCACCATCTCCGACGGGGTGGTCGAGAAGATCGCCGGGCTCGCCGCCCGCGAGGTGGTCGGCGTCCACGCCATGGGCAGCGGCACCGGCCTCTCCCGCACCTTCGGCGCCGTCCGCGACCGAGTTCCCGGCGGGGCGAAGTCCTCGGTCACGCGCGGGGTCAAGGCCGAGGTCGGCGAGGTCCAGACCGCCCTCGACCTGGAGATCGTCGTCGACTACGGCGTGTCGATCCGCGACGTGGCCCGGGCCGTCCGTGAGAACGTCATCTCGTCGGTCGAGCGGATGACGGGCCTGCAAGTCGTAGAGGTCAACATCGCGGTCAGCGACGTCAAGCTGCCCGACGAGCCCGACGAGGAGCCGGAGCCCCGGATCCAGTGAAGGAGGCCCCATGAGGATGGCGGTCGTCGGCCTCTTCGCCGGCATGGCGCTCGCGTTCGCCGGGTACTTCGGCGGGTTCGGTGCCTTCCTGCTGGTGGCGGCGCTCGGCGCCATCGGTTTCATCGTCGGCCGGTTCCTGGACGGGGACCTGGAGCCCGGCGACTTCTTCCGTCCCCGACCCCGCGACCGCGACAGGTGAGGCCCCGATGAGCACGCCACGGTCCACCCCGCCGCGGGTGCCCCCCGCCGAGCGGGGGGCCACCAAGATCGCCGACCGGGTCGTCGCCAAGATCGCGGCCCAGGCCGCCCGGGAGGCGCTCGCCGCCCGGCGGGACGGGCCGCCCGAGGCCGCGGGGGCCGCCGGCGCCGCCCCGGGAGCCCCGCACGCCACCGTCACCGTGCACCATGACATCGCCCGCGTACGGGTGAGCCTGGAGCTCGGCTACCCCTCCGATCTCGCCGCCCAGTGCGCGGCCGTACGCCGCCAGGTGGTCCGGCGCGTCGAGGAGTGCGCCGCCATGTCCGTGCCCGAGGTGGACATCGACATCGAGCACCTGCACTCCGCGCACACCCGCACCGCCGCCCTGCGGGACCGGAAGCTGCGGTGACGGCGCCCGCCCCCGACCGGGCAGAGGCCCCCGCCCCCGAGCCCGGCCACGCCCCGGACCGGGCCCGCATCGCCCGCTTCCGGTCAGCCAGGCGGATCCCCGCCGGGCTGACGGCCCTGGCCGTACTCGGCGCGGCGGGCCTGTTCCTCTACGACCTGATCGCCGTACGGGCCGGCCGCCCCGGCATGCAATGGCGCCGGGAACTCGCCGACCAGCTGGGGCAGAAGACCCCCGCGGACCCTTGGGTGCTCGTCGCCGCCGGGGTCCTCGTCGTGGCCGGGGCACTGCTCCTGTTCCTCGCGGTGACGCCGGGGCTGCGCCGGATCCTCCCGATGCGGCCGCCGGACCCGCGGGCCGGGGTCCGCGCCGGCCTGGAACGCAAGGCGGCCGCGCTGGTCCTGCGGGACCGGGCGATGGAGGTGTCGGGAGTGCGGTCGGCGCGGGTCGCGGTGCGGCGCTCCCGCGTGAAGGTCCGGGCGCAGTCGCACTTCCGCGAGCTGGACGAGGTGAGGGCCGACCTGGAGGAGGTCCTCACCGTGGGCATCGGCGAACTGGGTCTCGCGCACCCGCCGCAGCCGAGGGTACGGGTCACCCGGGCCCCCGTCGGGAAGAGGTGAGGGGATGCTCGGAGCCGTGAACCGCACCCTGCTCGGGATCATCGGGGCCGTGCTCGTGGCGGTCGGTGCGGCGCTGGCGGCGGCGTTGCGGCCGCTCGGCGGCCGCCACGAGCCGCTGCTGTCGGCGGCGACCCGCGAGCGGTACTGGCATGCCGAGGGCGGCTGGTGGTGGGCGGTCGTGGCGGGGCTCGCGGTGTGCGTGGTGCTCGCACTGTGGTGGCTGCTGGCGCAGCTGCGGCGCTCGCGGCTGTCCGCGCTGGTGGTGGACACCGGCGACGAGGCCTACGCCGTGCTGCGCGGGCGGGCACTTGAGGAGGCGGTGGCCGCGGAGGCGGGCGCGCTGGACGGGGTCGCCCGGTGCCGTGCCGTCCTGCGGGGCCGGCAGGGCCGGGGGCGCCGGCGCGGGATCCCGAAGCTGCGGATGGAGCTGGAGCTGGAGCCGCACGCGGTACCGGCCGACGCGCTGGCCGGGCTGGCCGGGCCGGTGCTCGACCACGCCCGCCGGTCGGCGGGCCTCCCGGAACTCGCCGCGGAGGCGCGCCTGCGGATCACCTCCCACCGGGCCCGCCGCGTCACCTGAGGCGGCCGGCCCGGGGGGAGGGCGGGGCGTCAGAACCCGTGGCGGGAGCCGCCGTCGACCGGGAGCATGATGCCCGTCAGGTACGAGGCCGCCGGCGACAGCAGGAAGGCCGCCGAGCGGCCGAACTCCTCCGGGGTGCCGTAGCGCCGCAGCGGAATGCCGGACTCGTTGGCCGCACGGGCCGCCGCCGCGTCGCCCGACAGGGCGTCGAGCTCGCGGACGCGGTCGGTGTCGATCCGGGCCGGGAGCAGTCCGACCACGCGGATGCCGCGCGGTCCGAGCTCCACCGACAGGGACTTGGCGAAGCCGGCCAGCCCCGGCCGCAGGCCGTTGGAGATGGTCAGGCCCGGGATCGGCTCGTGGACCGAGCCCGACAGGACGAAGCCGATGACCCCGCCCTCGCCCAGCTCGGCCGCCGCCGCGCGGGCCAGTCGTACCGCGCCCAGGAAGACCGACTCGAAGGCCGCCGCCCACTGCTCGTCGGTGTTGCTCGCCGCCGAACCGGGGGTGGGGCCGCCGACGCTGATGAGGATGCCGTCGAGGCGGCCGAAGCGTTCCTTCGCGGTGGCGACGAGCGCGGCCGCGGCCTGCGGGTCGGCGTTGTCCGCGGCGACGCCCACCGCGTTCGGACCCAGCGAGGCGGCCGCCTCGGCGGCGCGCGCCGCGTCGCGGCCCGTCACGATCACCTTCGCGCCGTCCGCCGCCAGTTCGCGGGCCGAGGCGAAGCCCAGGCCGCGGGTGGCTCCGGTGACGACGTAGACACGGTCTTTCAGTCCAAGATCCATGCCCGACACGCTACGCCGTCGGCTGCGGCTCCCGCTCGGGGGCGGCGCCGGCCGCCGCGGCCGCCGCCCGGTCGCGCTTCTCGCGCCGTACGAGGACCAGCCAGCCCACCGGCACCGCCGAGGCGAACAGCCACCACTGCACGGCGTAGGCCATGTGCGGGCCGATCGAGTCGTGGTCGGGATCGGCGATCGGCTCGGGGCTGCCGCCCCCCGGGACCGGAGCGGTGAGTTCCATGTAGCCGCCGAGGACCGGCTTGCCCAGGTACTCCGCCTGCTGCGCGCTGTTGATCAGCATCACCTGGCGGTCCGGCAGGCCCTTGCGGTCCTTGATGCCGCTGCCGCCGCTCGTCTCGTCGGCCTTGAGCCGCCCGGTGACGGTCACCTCGCCCGTGGGCGCGGCCGGCACCGGCGGGTACGCGCGCGGGTCGTCGCCGCCCGCCACCCAGCCGCGGTTGACCAGGACCACCCGGCCGTCGGAGAGCACCAGCGGGGTCAGGACGTGGAAGCCGACCTTGTCGTCGTTGTCGGTGCGCATCCGTACGACGACCTCGTGCGCGGAGTCGTACGTACCGGTGGCGGTGACGGCACGCCAGAAGTCGGACCGCGGGACCTGGTGGCCGGGGGAGGTCACCTCGGTCATCGGCACCGGCTTCGCGGACAGGTTGCCCGCGATCAGCTGGTTCTGCGCGACCCGGTGCTCATGGCGGTGGTACTGCCAGAACCCCAGCTTGATCATCGCGGGGATGAGGGCGAGGGCGATGAGGGTGAGGCACACCCATTGCCGGGTCAGCACAAAGCGGTACACGCCCACGACGGTACCCCCAGCCGTGAGGACCCCGGCGGCCGGGTGGCCGTCCGGGGCCGGAAGGGAGAACGGGAGGAAGAGGGGGGAGAGGGAGACGGGGAGGAGGAGACGGGGAGAGGGAGAGCAGGGTCACACGCGGTCGACGATGCCCACCTTCCCCTCCGCGCGGGCGCAGTGCGCCCCGCAGTACCACTGGCCCCCGACCTCGACGCCCTGCCCGATGATCTGCACCCGGCAGTGCTCGCAGATGGGCGCCATGCGGTGGATGGCGCAGGAGAAGCAGTCGAAGACGTGCACGCTGCCCTGCGCGTGCACCTCGAAGGACATGCCGTAATCGTTTCCGCAGACCTCACAACGTGCCATGCGCCACAGGGTGGGACCGGACCGGCGGGATGGGAAAGCGGGTGGCGGGCGAGTCGCCCGAGGCTCACCCTTCTGCCGCAGCCACGTCCCGCAGCAGTTGGGTGAAGGCCGCCTCGTCGACCACCGGCGTACCGAAGGACTTCGCCTTGACCGTCTTGGAGGTGGCCGAATCGGGGTCGTTGGTCACGAGCAGGCTCGTGAGCCGCGACACGCTCGTCGCCACGTGCAGCCCGGCCTCGACCGCCCGGTCCTCCAGCAGCTCCCGGTCCACCGAGGTGTCACCCGAGAAGGCGATCCGCATGCCCTGCTTGAGCGGTTTGCCGTCTTCGAAGCGCCCCGGGTTCGGGTGCGGGCACGGCGGCCGCTTGCGCGAGGGCCGCCAGCCGTTGCTCCCGTACGAGGCCTGCCGGCCGATCCGCGGGGTGACGGGGGAGTCCGACCACTCCGTCAGCGGCCGGCACTCCAGCAGGGGCAGCCGTACGCCGTCCCGCGCGGCGGCGTGCAGGGACGGACGGAACGCCTCCGCGAGCACGCGGGCGTCGTCGAGGGCGTGGTGGGCGCGCTGCTGGACCACGCCGAAGTGCGCGGCGAGCGACTCCAGCTTGTGGTTGGGCAGCGGCAGGTTCAGCTCCTTCGACAGGGCGATGGTGCACAGCCGCTGACGGACCGGCGCGGTCCCGGCGGCCCGCGCGTACTCCCTGGCGATCATCTGCCAGTCGAACATGGCGTTGTGCGCGACCAGCACCCGGTCCGCGAGCCGGCCCGCGAACTCCTCGGCGATGTCCTTGAAGAGCGGGGCGTCCTGGAGCATGTCGCTGGTCAGCCCGTGGATCCAGACGGGGCCGGGATCGCGCTGCGGGTTGACCAGGGTGTACCAGTGGTCCTCGACATTGCCCTGCGCGTCGAGCCGGTAGACGGCGGCGGAGATTATCCGGTCGTCGCGAGCGAGCCCGGTCGTCTCCACGTCGACGACCGCGTACCCCTCGGGGTACGCGGTCGGCCACGTCGTCTCTGCGGTCGTACGGTCGTCGAGCATGGTCACAGAGGATATCGGCACACACCGACACCCGGTGCCCGGCGGGTTCGGACCGGCCCGGGCGCGGAGCCTGCAAACCGGACTACCGCAGGGGCCGGTTCGGCGATGCCAGCAGGGAGCGGACGAGGGCGCGCAGGGACAGCAGGAACAGGCGCTCCGGGTCGGCCGGGCGGGCCAGGGCGCGGGCGAGCTCCGGATCGTCGGGGGCGGCGGGGATCCCGTCGGCTGCGCCGGGGGTGCCCCAGAGGTCGCTCTCGGCCGGGGACTGGGCGGGGGCGCGCTCGCGGTTGCGCTCCACGAGGAGGTACCCGACGATCTGGAACTGGACCGCGCGCACGGCATCGGCGGCCCGGGCCCCGCGCAGCCCGGCCGCGTGCACCTCGTGGACCAGGGCCTGCTGGGCCGGCAGGAACATCCGCTCGGTGAGGCCGCGTTCGTGGACCATCGCGATCAGGTGCGGCCGCTCGCGCAGTTCGCGGCGCAGGATCCGGGCCACGGAGAGGATCCGCTCGACGGGGGTGCGGCCGAGCGGCCGTATCGCGCCCATCTCCTGGACGGTCCGCTCCACGAGGGCGTCGAGCAGCGATTCGCGGTTGCCGACGTGCCAGTAGATGGACGTCACGGCCGTGCCCAGCTCGGCGGCGAGCTTGCGCATGGTCAGGGCGGCCGGGCCGTGCTGCTTGACCAGCGAGGCGGCCGCGGTCAGCACCTCGTCACGGGTGAGCGTGGTTCTGGCCATGGCCGTCTCCCGCCAATCTGTCGGATCGTCAGTTCTGGTCCGTGCAGGGGTCTTTACCCTTCATCGCCCACGGTGTAACTGTGTTACAGAACCTACCGAAGGGTGGCGCGAGACATGGCACGCGTACGGTACGGAGCGCGCACGGAGGCCGAGATCACGGCGTCGCGCGAGAAGAGTTCCCGGCTCCCCGACATCTGGTCCACCGGGGTGGTGGCGGTCTGGGAGAGCGACCCGGACGTGGTGGCGGCGGTCCTGCCGCCGCCGCTCAAGCCCGCCGAGCGGCCCCTGGTACGGGCCAACATCAGCAAGGTCGACCTGCCCGGCTACCCCCTCGGTGCCGGCTCGGTGGCCGTCGCCGCGCAGCACGGCGGGGTCGAGGGCTGGTACCCGCTGGTCATGCCGATGACCCACGAGCGGGCCCTGATCGGCGGCCGCGAGGTCTTCGGCGAGCCGAAGAAGCTGGGCGAGGTCGCGGTGGAGCGCGAGGGCCTCGTCGTACGGGCCTCCCTGGCCCGGCACGGGATCGCGTTCGTCGAGGTGCGCGGGGCGGTGGACCGCGCGCTGCCGCTGCCCGAGCCGGCCGCCAAGACCGACTTCTACTTCAAGTTCCTTCCGGCGGTGGACGGTTCGGGCTTCGACGCCGACCCGGTGCTCGTGCACGTCACCCGCAACGAGAAGGTCCGCAAGCTGGAGCACATCACGGGTGACGTGGTCCTGCGCGAGTCGATGTTCGACCCGGTCGCCGATCTCCCCGTACGCCGCATCGTGGAGATCACCATCGGCGAGAAGACCACCGACCAGAAGGGCCGCGTCGTCGAGCGCGTCAGCGCCCGGGCGCTCCTCCCGTACGTCCACCAGCGCTACGACGACCCCATGCAGATCCTCGACGGCCCGCCCGAGGGGAGCGTGTGACATGCGGCTCGAACCCGGACAGGTGGCCGTCGTCACCGGAGCCGCCGGCGGCATCGGTCTCGCGATGGCCCGCCGCTTCGCCGCCGAGGGGCTGAAGGTCGTCCTCGCCGACGTGGAGGAGGGAGCCCTGCGCAAGGCCGCCGAAGAGCTGGCCGCCGAGGGCGCCCGGGTGCTCGCACGGCCCGTCGACGTCGGCGACCGCGACTCCGTCCTCGCGCTCGCCGACGCGGCGTACGACACCTTCGGCGCCGTGCACGTGCTCTGCAACAACGCGGGTGTCGGATCAGGCGCCGAGGGCCGGATGTGGGAGCACGAGCCCAACGACTGGAAGTGGGCCTTCTCCGTCAACGTCTGGGGCGTCTTCCACGGCATCCAGGCCTTCGTCCCGCGCATGATCGCGGGCGGCGGCCCCGGCCACGTCGTCAACACCTCCTCCGGCGACGGCGGCATCGCCCCGCTGCCCACCGCCTCCGTCTACGCCGTCACCAAGGCGGCCGTGGTCACCATGACCGAGTCGCTGTACGCCCACCTCAAGGCGGAGCGCGCGCCCGTGGGCGCCTCCGTCCTCTTCCCCGGACCGCACATGCTGCGCACCGGGCTGTGGGAGTCGCACCGCAACCGGCCCGAGCGGTACGCGAAGCAGCGGCCGCGCAAGACCCCGTACCGCAGCCTCGACCAGTACGAGGCCGCGATGGAGCAGGCCGGCCACGCGGTGGAGTTCACCCCGGTCGAGGAGGTCGCCGAGCACGTCGTCGACGGCATCCGCGCCGACCGCTTCTGGATGCTCCCGGCGAGCGAGCACAGCGACCGGCAGATCCGCGCCCGGTCGCAGTCGATGCTCGACCGCGCCGACCCCGCCTACCTGGAGAGCTTCATCCTCGACTGAGGAGCGTTTGCAGTGAGTGAGAACGTGACCGACAGCAGCACGTACGAGGACCCCTACCTGATCATCTCCTCCGACTGCCACGCGGGACTGCCGACCGAGCAGTACCGCCCGTACCTCGACTCCCGATTCCACCCCCAGTTCGACGAGTTCCTCGGTCAGCGCGACGCCCGCCGCGCCGAGGCCACGAAGCTCGGCGTCCGCAACGAGGCCTTCGCCGAAAAGTGGTTCCACGATCACGAGGAGGGCCTGCGGGGCGGCTGGGACACCGGCCAGCGACTCAAGGAGCTCGACGGCGACGGGGTCGCCGCCGAGGTCGTCTTCCCCGACGCCGACGCCGTGGACAGCCAGACCGCGGCCCCCTTCGGCGTGGGTCTCGGGCTCTCCGGCGACCAGGACCCCGAGCTCGGCATGGCGGGCGCGCAGGCGCACAACCGCTGGCTGGCGGAGTTCGTCTCCCAGACCCCCGAACGGCACTGCGGGGTCGCCCTGCTGCCCATCACGGGCGAGCCGAGAGAGGTCGTCGCCGAGATACACCGGGCCAAGGAGTCCGGGCTCGGCGCGCTGATGATCCCGGCGATGTGGGTGGACAAGGCGCCCTACCACGACCGCCGCTACGACCCGGTGTGGGCGGCGGCGGCCGAGACGCGGATGCCGATCGTCACCCACTCGGGGTCCTCGCCGCGCCACGAGTACGGCGACCACCTGGGCATCTTCGTCTCCGAGGTCACGTGGTGGCCGTCCCGCCCGCTGTGGTTCCTGCTCTGGTCGGGGGTCTTCGAGCGGCACCCCGGGCTGAAGTTCGGCGTCGCCGAGTCGGGCTGCTGGTGGCTGCCGAACCAGCTGTGGTTCATGGACCGGCTCTACCTCGGCGCGCACGGCGGCAAGAAGCTGTCGCCGTTCGAGGAGCTGAGGCGCCCGCCGAGCGAGTACCTGGACCGGCAGGTGTTCATCTGCGCGACGAACACCAAGCGGCGCGAGCTCGCCCAGCGCTACGAGATCGGCGTCGACAACATCCTGTGGGGCTCGGACTTCCCGCACCCCGAGGGGACCTGGCCGAACACCCGGACCTGGCTGAAGAACACCTTCCACGACATCCCGGTCGGCGAGACCCGCCGGATGCTGGGGCTGGCGGCGGCGGACGTCTTCGGCTTCGACGCGCAGAAGCTGGCCCCGGTCGCGCGGCGGATCGGCCCGACCCCGGCGGAGCTTGGCCAGCCCGCCGACCAGGCCGCGGTGGAGGCCTCGTGGGCCCGCTCGCGGGAGACGGGCCGCCACTGGCTGACGGGCGAGGACTTCCCGTCGCTGGGGGTGACCCGATGACGGGGGCGGACCGGTACACGGTCATCTCGGCGGACTGCCACGCGGGCGCGGACCTGCTGGACTACAAGCCGTACCTGGAGAAGCGGTACCACGAGGAGTTCGACGCCTGGGCCGCCACCTACGTGAACCCGTACGAGGACCTCCTCGCGGACACGGCGGACCGCAACTGGAACTCGGCCCGCCGGCTGTCCGAGCTGGAGGCGGACGGCATCGTGGCGGAGGTGGTCTTCCCCAACACCATCCCGCCGTTCTTCCCGAAGGCCTCGTTGATGGCGCAGCCGCCGACGGCGGAGGAGTACGCGATGCGCTGGGCGGGGCTCCAGGCGCACAACCGCTGGCTGGCGGACTTCTGCGCCGAGGCGCCGGGGCGGCGGGCGGGCGTGGTCCAGATCCTGCTGAACGACGTGGACGCGGCGGTGGAGGAGATCCGCCGCACGCGGGAGGCCGGTCTGACGGGCGGCATCCTGCTGCCGGGCGTCCCGCCGGGCTCGACGGTGCCCGAGCTGTACTCGTCGGCGTACGACCCCATCTGGGCGGTGTGCGACGAGCTGGACGTCCCGGTCAACCACCACGGCGGTTCGGCGTCGCCGCCGCTCGGCGACGAACCGGCCGCGCGGGCCGTCTTCATGGTGGAGACGACGTGGTTCTCGCACCGGGCCCTGTGGCACCTGGTCTTCGGCGGCGCGTTCCGCCGCCACCCGGGCCTGAAGCTGGTCCTGACGGAGCAGGGCTCGGGCTGGATCCCCGGCGTGCTCGACATGCTGGACTACTACCACGGCCGCCTGGTCGCGGCCTCGGCCACGGCGGAGTCGAAGTTCGGGGCGGGCCTGGCGGAGTCGATGGGCAAGGGCCCGAGCGAGGTCTGGCGGGACAACTGCTTCGTGGGGGCCAGCTTCATGCGCCCGCACGAGGTCCCGCTGCGGGACCGGATAGGCCTCGACAAGATCATGTGGGGCAGCGACTACCCCCACGACGAGGGCACCACCCCGTTCTCCCGCGAGGGCCTGCGCATCGCCTACGCGGGCCTCCCGAGGGACGAGGTGGCCGCGATGGTGGGCGGCAACGCGGCCCGCGTCTACGGCTTCGACCCGGCCCTGCTGGACGCGGTGGCGGCCAAGCACGGCCCCCTGGTCTCGGAGATCGCGGAGCCGCTGAAGGAGATCCCCCCGCAGGCCACGAGCCCGGCCTTCGCCCGGGGGGGCTCGGTCCGCATCTGGTAGGTCCCGGGTCCCGACCGGAGCGGCTCGGCTCACGTGGACGAGCCGCTCCGGCGGGAACAGGAACACGGCCACGCCGTCCACCGGGACCACCGCCCGCCCGGAGGCCGGCGGTTCCTCGCCCCACCCCGCAGGGCGCCCGCCGCCGTGCCCGCCACCCGTAAGACGGCCGTCCCGAAGCCCGTCATCCCCCTGCCCTCCCCCCGGCCCGGAGATCATCGCGTGAACCGCCGGTAACCCCGATGGATACCGATCGGTAACAACCCCTAGCGGAGCCCCCGAACCCGCTCTATGGTGCGGGCATGCCGAACCTGCCCGATGTCGTGCTGTGGTCCATACCCGCCTTCGTGCTGCTCACCGTCATCGAGGTGGTGAGCTACCGACTCCATCCCGACGAGGACACCGCCGGTTACGACACGAAGGACGCGGCGACCAGCGTCGCCATGGGCATCGGCAGCATCGGCTTCGACCTGCTGTGGAAGATCCCGGTCGTCGCCGTGTTCACGGCGGTCTACGAACTGACCCCGCTGCGCGTGCCGTTCCTGTGGTGGACCGCCCTGCTGATGCTGCTGGTGCAGGACTTCCTCTACTACTGGCAGCACCGGCTCCACCACGTCATCCGCATCCTGTGGGCCTGCCACGTGGTCCACCACAGCAGCCGGAACTTCAACCTCACCACCGCCCTGCGCCAGCCCTGGACCAGCGCCACCACCTGGTGGTTCTACCTGCCGATGGTCGCCCTCGGCGTGCACCCGGCCGCGATCCCCTTCTGCTACGGCCTGAACCTCCTCTACCAGTTCTGGGTGCACACCGAGCGCATCGGCAAGCTGCCGCGGGCCTACGAGTACGTCTTCAACACCCCCTCCCACCACCGCGTCCACCACGCCTCCCAGGGCGGCTACCTGGACCGCAACTACGGCGGGATCCTGATCGTCTGGGACCGGTTGTTCGGTTCCTGGGTCGGGGAGACCGACAAGCCCGTCTACGGGCTCACCAAGAACATCAACACGCACAACCCGCTGCGCGTCGCCACCCACGAGTACGCCGCCATCGCCCGTGACGTCCGTGCCGCGAGCAGCTGGCGCGAGCGCGCCGGGCGCGTCTTCCGCGGGCCCGGCTGGCAGCCGGCCCAGGCCCGGGCCGCGGCCCAGGCCCAGACTCCGGCCCAGGCCCCCGCGCCCGCCCCGGCGGCCGGGAGCGCCCCCGCCCCCGCCCCCGAGTCCGAGTCCGCGACCGCGACCGCCCCGGAGCACGCCGCGTGAGCGACACCGACGCCCGTACGCCGTCCTGGGCACGCCCCGCGGCGGCCGCCGCCGACGGCGTGGCGGGCCGGATCCTGCTCGCCGCCTTCGCCGCCGCCACCGCCGTCGACCTCGGTTCGCTGCTGGCCGGCTGGCACCTCGGGCACGTCCTCGCGAAGCCGCTGCTGATGCCGCTGCTCGTCGCGTACGTCTGCTGTCAAAGGCAGAGGGGCGCACGGAAGGCGCCCCGCCTGCTGATCGCCGCCCTGCTCTTCGGGTGGGGCGGGGACCTGGCCCTGCTCTTCGACGCAGACGCCGCCTTCCTGATCGGCATGGGCTCCTTCGCCGCCGGGCACGTCTGTTACCTCGTGCTCTTCGGCCGGGGCCGGACGCACCCCGCGCTCGGCGGCGCGTACGCCCTCGCGCTCATCGGGACCGTCGCGCTGCTCTGGGCGGACCTGCCGGCCGACCTGCGCGTCCCGGTCGCCGGGTACAGCCTGCTGCTCACCGCCATGGCCTACCGCTCCAGCGCCCTCGGCCTGCGCGCCGGCCTCGGCGGGGCGCTGTTCCTGCTCTCCGACACGCTGATCGCCACCGGGGTCGCGGACTGGCCCCAGCTGCCCCGCCCCGACTTCTGGATCATGGCCACCTACGTCGCCGCCCAGTACCTCCTGGCCACCGGAGCGCTCGCCCCGCGGCAGGCGTACGGTAGGGAAGTCCTACAAGACTGAACCAACTGATCCGGAGGGCTGCATCACCATGCGCGCCACCGTCATCCACGCCCCGCACGACATCCGCGTGGAGGAGGTGCCCGACGCTGCGATCCAGCGCCCCGAGGACGCCGTCGTCCGCGTGCTGCGTGCCTGCATCTGCGGAAGCGACCTGTGGGCCTACCGCGGCGAGGCCGCGCGCCAGCCCGGCCAGCGCATCGGCCACGAGTTCCTCGGCGTCGTCGAGGAGACCGGCTCGGCCGTGTCCGGCCTGAAGGCCGGCGACCTCGTCGTCGCCCCCTTCATGTGGTCCGACGGCACCTGCGACTACTGCTCCGAGGGCCTGTACACCTCCTGCGTGCACGGCGGCTTCTGGGGCTCGGTCGGCTTCGACGGCGGCCAGGGCGAGGCCGTCCGCGTCCCGCACGCCGACGGCACCCTCGTGAAGCTGCCCGCCGAGGCCGTCTCCGACGACCAGCTGCTGACCGGCCTGCTGGCCCTCTCCGACGTCATGGGCACCGGGCACCACGCGGCGCTCGGCGCGGGCGTCCGCAAGGGTTCCACCGTGGCCGTCGTCGGCGACGGCGCGGTCGGCCTGTGCGGCGTGCTCGCCGCCAAGCGCCTGGGCGCCGAGCGGATCATCGCCCTGGGCCGCCACACCGCCCGTACGGACATCGCCAAGCTCTTCGGGGCCACCGACGTCGTCGCCGAGCGCGGGGAGGCCGCCGAGGCCGCCGTCCGCGAGCTCACCGGCGGCCACGGCGCGCACGCGGTCATCGAGGCCGTCGGCACCGAGCAGTCGATGCGCACCGCCGTGAACATCACCCGCGACGGCGGGGCGATCGGCTACGTCGGCGTCCCGCACGGCAGCGGCACCGGCCTGGACCTCGGCGTGATGTTCGACCGCAACATCGCCCTGCGCGGCGGCGTCGCGCCGGTGCGCGCGTACATCCCGGAGCTGCTGGAGGACGTGCTCAGCGGCGCGATCGACCCGGCGCCCGTCTTCGACCGGGCCGTGTCGCTGGACGAGGTCCCGGACGGCTACCGCGCCATGGACGACCGCAGCGCGCTGAAGGTGCTCATCAAGCCCTGACGGGCTGAACGACGGCGGGAGGGGCCGGCCCGGGGGATTCCCCGGGCCGGCCCCTCCCGTCTCAGGCGTGCGATCCGCTACTTGACGGCCTTCAGCGCGTCCACCACGCCGTAGCCGTAGTAACCGGTCTGGCCCCACTTGCTGTTGCAGGTGGTGGCGTCGACCAGCGCGCCCGTGTCGTCGTAGAGCTTCTCCGGGCAGGCCGTCTTCGTGGCCTGGGCCTTCAGCATGGCCTGGAGCTGCGAGGGCGTGGCCTTCGGGTGCGCGCTCTTGAGCAGCGCCGCCACGCCCGCCACGTGCGGTCCGGCCATCGAGGTGCCCTGCTTGTAGCCGTAGCCGCCGCCCGGCAGCGTCGACAGCACGCGCCCGTTGGCGTCCGGGGTCGCCGGGACCTGCCACTTGTCGCCGCCGGGGGCGGCGACGTCGACCACGCCCAGGCCGAAGCTGGAGTAGTACGACCGGATGCCCTGGTCGCCGGTCGCGCTCACCGTGACCACGCCCGGGAGCTGGGTGGGGATGTCCAGGCAGACGTGCGGGTCGATCGTGCGCGGGACCGGGGTGCCGTCGTCCGGGCTCGTGTCGTCGACGATGGCGTTCGACGCCAGGTCGTGGTTCGAGTTGCCCGCCGAGGCCACGCTGAGCACGCCCTTGCGCTCGGCGTACTTGGTCGCCCGGCCGAGGGCCTCCACCAGCGCCTTCTGGTCGTCGTCCGCCTTGCAGTTGTAGAGCCAGGGGTCGACGTAGTAGCTGTTGTTGGTCACCTCGATCCCCTTCTCGGCGGCGAACATGAAGCCGCAGACGACCGCCTCGGTGAAGAACAGGCTGGTGCCCGGCTCGCTCACCTTGATCGCGGCGACCTTCACGCCCGGCGCGACGCCGGCGACGCCGATGCCGTTGCGCGCGGCGGCTATGGTCCCGGCCACGTGCGTGCCGTGGTCGCTGCCGTCGGGGTAGGGGCGCCACGCGCCGTCGGTGGTGTCCGCGACGCCGCCGACGCAGTTGGCCGACTGGCCCTTGGAGAAGTTCGGGGCGAGGTCCGGGTGGGTGTCGTCGACACCCGTGTCGATGACGCCCACGGTGACGTTCCGGCTGCCATCGTTGATCTTGTGTGCCTGATCGGCCTTGATCGCCCGCAGGTCCCACTGGTTGGGCTCCAGCGGCTCCTGACCGTCCGTGGCCGTCGCCGCCGCCTTGGCGGCGTCCGCCGCGCTGAGCTTCTGCGTCGTGCCCTCCTCGGTGGTCGCCACCGTCTGGAGGGGGGCCGTCCGGGTGGCGCCGACCGACACGAACAGGCTGCGCTGCGCGCGCAGCTGCTTGGCGAAGTCCGGATTCTGGGAGTGTGCGACGACGACCCCGATCTGCTCATAGGACGTCACCACCGTTCCACCGGCCCGCTCGACGGCCTTCTTCGCGGCCTTCACCGAGGCGTACGTGGTCAGGTTCGCGACGTAGGAGAGCTTGGGGCCGGTGGTGTCGGGCTTCGCCGCAGCCGCCGTACCCGCCGTGTTGCCCAGCGGGGCGGCGGAGGCCGCGACCGAGGGCAGGAAAGCGAGCGAGGCGGTGAGCGCCAGGCCGACCGGAACGGCGAGACGGCCGCGCCATTCAGGGGATCGTGACCCCAGCTGAGCCATGGGTTCTCCACATCATCCGTGAAAGAAGCCGTCCGCGCGGGTTCGCGCCGGACGGCGGGTTCATGACAGCCGAACCTAGTGCTGGTCTTCGACTCTCCGCCATCAGTTCGACGAAATCGGCTTTCGAAGAATCATCAGAAGAACCAACGGGTGTTGAACCGTCCCGACGCGCCGTACGTGCCGTTGACAAGGGGGGATCAGCGCCACCGTCCCCCCACACGGAGGTTGTTTTGTCCGTCGTCCCCACCGCACCCGCGTCACAAGGAGAGCCCCCCGTGACCACCGAAGCAGCGCCGCCGCACGGCAGCGCGGGAACGCCCACGGCGAGCCCCACGGCAGAACAGTTCGCAGCCGTCCAGCAGAGCGCCGAGTTCGCCGAACTGCGCAGTTCCTACCGCTCCTTCGCCTTTCCGCTCACCGTGGCCTTCATCGCCTGGTACCTGCTCTACGTCCTCCTGTCCAACTACGCCGGCGGCTTCATGGGGACCAAGCTCTTCGGCAACATCAACGTCGCCCTCGTGTTCGGCCTCGCCCAGTTCGCGACGACGTTCCTCATCGCCTGGCTGTACTCCCGGCACGCCGCCACGAAGCTGGACCCGAAGGCGGCGGCGATCAAGGCGCGGATGGAGGCGGGCGAATGAGCGGCATCCTCCCCACCCGGCTCGCGGCCGACGTGGCCGCGGGAGCCACCGATCACCAGCCGCTGATCATCAGCCTGTTCGGGCTGTTCGTCGTCGCCACCCTCGTCATCACGATCTGGGCCGGCCGCCAGACCAAGGACGCCGCCGACTTCTACGCGGGCGGCCGCCAGTTCACCGGCTTCCAGAACGGCCTGGCCATCTCCGGCGACTACATGTCCGCCGCGTCCTTCCTCGGCATCGCCGGCGTCATCGCCCTCAAGGGCTACGACGGCTTCCTGTACTCCATCGGCTTCCTGGTCGCCTGGCTGGTGGCCCTGCTGCTGGTCGCCGAGCCGCTGCGCAACTCGGGCCGCTACACCATGGGCGACGTCCTCGCCTACCGGATGCGCCAGCGGCCCGTCCGCACCGCCGCGGGCACCTCCACCATCGTGGTCTCGATCTTCTACCTGCTGGCCCAGATGGCCGGCGCCGGCGTACTGGTCTCCCTGCTCCTCGGGATCACCAGTGACGGCGGCCAGATCGCCATCGTCGCGCTGGTCGGCGTGCTGATGATCCTCTACGTCACCATCGGCGGCATGAAGGGCACCACCTGGGTCCAGATGGTCAAGGCCGTGCTCCTCATCGCGGGCGCCCTGCTGATCACCTTCCTGGTGATGTGGAAGTTCAACTTCAACGTCTCCGACCTGCTGGGCAAAGCGGCCGAGAACAGCGGCAAGGGCGCGTCCTTCCTGGAGCCCGGACTCAAGTACGGCATCACCGGGACCTCGAAGCTGGACTTCATCTCCCTGGGCCTCGCGCTGGTCCTCGGCACCGCCGGCCTGCCGCACATCCTGATCCGCTTCTACACGGTGCCCACCGCCAAGGCCGCCCGTAAGTCCGTGAACTGGGCCATCGGCATCATCGGCGTCTTCTACCTGATGACGATCGCCCTCGGCTTCGGCGCCGCCGCGCTGCTCAGCCCCAAGGAAATCACCGACTCCAACCCGTCCGGCAACACCGCCGCCCCGCTCCTCGCCCAGGCCGTCGGCGGCGGAGCGGACTCCACCGGCGGAGCGATCCTGCTCGCCGTGATCTCCGCGGTGGCCTTCGCGACGATCCTCGCCGTGGTGGCGGGCCTGACCCTCGCCTCCTCCTCTTCCTTCGCGCACGACATCTACGTCAACGTGATCCGCAAGGGCGAGGCCACCGAGAAGGAAGAGGTGCGGGCGGCCCGCTGGTCCACCGTGGTCATCGGCGCCGTCGCCATCGTCCTCGGGGCGCTCGCCCGGGACATCAACATCGCGGGCCTGGTCGCCCTCGCCTTCGCCGTCGCGGCCTCGGCGAACCTGCCGACGATCCTCTACAGCCTCTTCTGGAAGCGCTTCACCACCCGGGGCGCGCTCTGGTCGATCTACGGCGGCCTGATCTCGTCCGTGGTCCTGGTGCTCTTCTCGCCCGTCGTGTCCGGCAACGAGAAGACCTCGATGTTCAAGGGGGTCGACTTCCACTGGTTCCCCCTGGAGAACCCCGGGATCATCTCCATCCCGCTCGGCTTCCTGCTGGGCTGGCTGGGCACCGTCCTGTCCAAGGAGAAGGCCGACCCCCAGAAGTTCGCGGAGCTTGAGGTCCGCTCCCTTACGGGAACGGGCGCGCACTGACACCGTGCACATGTGAGATGGGCCGAGCACGCAACGTGGCCGCGTCGTACTTCCCTACGACGCGGCCACGCCGCGTCTCGTTCATTTGGGCATCCCTACGCGCCACGGCCGTCGCGTAGGCTCGGATACAGCGCCAGGCGTTTACCCGAAATGGCGCGAACGTCTCTATGGACAGGACAGGGAGGGGGCCCGAAATGCTTCTGGACACCTACGGCCGCGTGGCCACTGACCTGCGCGTCTCGCTCACCGACCGGTGCAATCTGCGCTGTACCTACTGCATGCCCGAGGAAGGCCTGCAGTGGCTCGGCAAGTCCGATCTGCTGACCGACGAGGAGATCGTCCGGCTGATCCGGATCGCCGTCACGCAGCTCGGGATCACCGAGGTCCGCTTCACCGGTGGCGAACCGTTGCTGCGCCCCGGCCTGGTCGGGATCGTCGAGCAGTGCGCGGCCCTGGAGCCGCGCCCCCAGATGTCCCTGACCACCAACGGGATCGGCCTCAAGCGCACCGCACAGGCGCTCAAGGCCGCCGGGCTGGACCGGGTAAACGTTTCGCTGGACACCCTGCGGCCCGAGGTCTTCAAGACGCTCACCCGGCGTGACCGCCACCGCGACGTCATCGACGGCATGGCCGCGGCCCGCGAGGCCGGCCTGACCCCCGTCAAGGTCAACGCCGTCCTGATGCCGGGCCTCAACGAGGACGAGGCCCCCGACCTGCTGGCCTGGGCCGTGGAGAACGAGTACGAGCTCCGCTTCATCGAGCAGATGCCGCTCGACGCCCAGCACGGCTGGAAGCGCGACGGCATGATCACCGCCGGTGACATCCTCGCCTCGCTGCGCACCCGCTTCACGCTCACCGAGGAGGGCGCCGAGGAGCGCGGCTCCGCCCCCGCCGAGCGCTGGGTGGTCGACGGCGGCCCCGCCACCGTCGGCGTCATCGCCTCGGTCACCCGCCCCTTCTGCGGGGCCTGCGACCGTACGAGGCTCACGGCCGACGGCCAGGTCCGTACGTGCCTGTTCGCCACCGAGGAGTCGGACCTGCGCGCCGCGCTGCGCTCCGGAGCCCCGGACGAGGAGATCGCCCGCCTGTGGAAGGTGGCGATGTGGGGCAAGAAGGCCGGGTCCGGACTCGACGACCCGTCCTTCCTCCAGCCCGACCGCCCGATGTCCGCGATCGGCGGCTGACCGCGGCCGTCCCGGCCGGCGGCGGCCGCTACGGGCGCTCCGAGCCCTCCGGCTGTACCCACTCGTCGAGCTTCACGACGTCCTTGAGGAACCCGCGCACCCCCAGGAACTGGGAAAGGTGCTCCCGGTGCTCCTCGCACGCCAGCCAGGTCTTGCGGCGCTCGGGCGCGTGCAGCTTCGGGTTGTTCCACGCCAGGACCCAGACGGCCGCCTCGCGACAGCCCTTGGCCGAGCAGGAGGGGGCGGGCGCATCGGCGGCACGGGGAGACGGAGTGGATTCGGGGGAGCCGGGGGAGTCAGGGGAGTTCACGCCTCAACCCTACAAACCCCTGTCACGGAAAGGCGACGCCGAGCAGCCACGGGGGGAGCTGCCCGGCGTCGGTCCGTCGCTCCGACGGGGGATGCGGAGCGCGTAGGCAGTATGTCACGCAGGACCCGGTGCAGTGCACCGGAACTTCATGATTGATCTGAGCTTTTCTTGAGGTTTCCCGTGTCCAGTGCCGGACGCACAGGTGACGGGATGAAGTGCGAGGGCAGTGAGGGGGTCGACTCGCGCCCCGCGTTGGCGATGACCACGGCCACGTACGGCAGCAGTCCGCCGGCGATGAGCGTCACGATCGCCACGTGACGTTCCACGTTCCACAGGATCACCGTCGCGAGCACCGAGAGCGTCCTGATCACCATCGAGATGACGTACCGGCGCTGCCGTCCCCGCACGTCCTCGTCGAGGCTCATGCGGGCTCCGGTGATCCGGAAGACCTGGGCCCCGTTCCGCTTCTTCCGCTCCACGCTCCACCGCCCGATTCGCCTGCCGGACGCACGCCGGTCCGGACCCTCCCACCGTACGCCGCCCGCTCCGTGGGGAGGAGAGGGGGTGTCCCCCGAATGGGGCTGTCCGAAATGCGCAGTACGCCGTACGGGTCGAAACTGGGCCCACATGCGCACAACGCGCCACGAGGAGGCTCGACATGTCATGGTTGTGGGCGATCATCGTCGGTTTCGTGCTGGGCCTCATAGCCCGGGCCGTCCTGCCGGGCAAGCAGCACCAGCCCCTCTGGCTGACCACCCTGTTCGGCATCGCCGGCGGCATCCTCGGCAACGCCGTCGCGGTGTGGATCGGCGTCGGGGAGACCAGGGGCATCGACTGGACCCGGCACCTGCTGCAACTTGCCGGAGCGGTGCTGATCGTGGCTCTCGGTGAGATGGTCTACAAGTCGCTCAAGGGCGGCAGCAAGCAGATGACCTGAGGGGCGGCATGACGAAGGGGCCGGCCGGACGTCTCGTCCGCACCGGCCCCTCCGCCGTGCCCGGGCGTCAGGCGCCGGGCGTCAGCCCGTGACCTCGACCGCCGCCAGGTTCTTCTTGCCGCGGCGCAGCACCAGCCAGCGCCCGTGCAGCAGCTCCTCCTTGGCGGGGACCGCGTCCTCGGCGGTGACCTTCGCGTTGTTCACGTAGGCGCCGCCCTCCTTGACGGTCCGCCGGCCGGCCGACTTGCTCGCCACCAGCCCGGTCTCCGCGAGCAGGTCCACCACCGGGCCGGGCTCGGTGACCCGTACGTGCGGCAGCTCGGACAGGGCCGCGGCCAGGGTGGCCTCGTCCAGGTCCGCCAGCTCGCCCTGGCCGAACAGGGCCTTCGACGCGGCGATCACGGCCGCGCACTGGCCGGCGCCGTGCACCAGGGTGGTCAGCTCCTCGGCCAGCGCCCGCTGGGCGGCGCGCGCCTGCGGCCGCTCGGCGGTCTGCGCCTCCAGCTCCTCCAGCTCCGCGCGGGACTTGAAGGACAGGATCCGCAGGTAGGTGGAGATGTCGCGGTCGTCCACGTTCAGCCAGAACTGGTAGAAGGCGTACGGGGTGGTCATCTCCGGGTCGAGCCAGACGGCCCCGCCCTCGGTCTTGCCGAACTTGGTGCCGTCCGCCTTGACCATCAGCGGGGTCGCCAGCGCGTGCACCTCGGCGTGCGGCTCCAGGCGGTGGATCAGGTCGAGACCGGCGGTCAGGTTGCCCCACTGGTCGGACCCGCCCTGCTGGAGGGTGCAGCCGTAGCGCCGGTACAGCTCCAGGAAGTCCATGCCCTGGAGCAGCTGGTAGCTGAACTCGGTGTAACTGATGCCCTGGTCGGACTCCAGCCGCTTGGCCACCGAGTCCTTCGTCAGCATCTTGTTGACGCGGAAGTGCTTGCCGATGTCCCGCAGGAACTCGATGGCGGACATGCCCGCCGTCCAGTCCAGGTTGTTCACCATGACCGCGGCGTTCTCGCCCTCGAAGGACAGGTACGGCTCGATCTGGCCGCGCAGTCGGTTCACCCAGTTCGCGATCGTCTCCGGGTCGTTCAGCGTCCGCTCCGCGGTCGGCCGCGGGTCGCCGATCTGACCGGTGGCCCCGCCGACCAGCGCCAGCGGCCGGTGCCCGGCCTGCTGGAGCCGGCGTACGGTCAGCACCTGCACGAGGTGTCCCACGTGCAGGGAGGCCGCCGTCGGGTCGAAGCCGCAATAGAAGGTGACCGGACCGTCCGCGAACGCCTTGCGCAGCGCTTCTTCGTCGGTGGACTGGGCGAAGAGCCCACGCCACTTCAGTTCGTCGACGATGTCCGTCACGGTCTCTCGACTCCTTCACATGGGGAAATGCGTCACGCCAAGGGCTCAGTCTAGGTGGTCAGACACCCTTGCTGACCGAGCTCATGTTGAAATCGGGGATCCTCAGCGCGGGCATCGCGGCCCGCGTGAACCAGTCGCTCCACTCGCGCGGCAGGGTCTTCTCGGTCCGCCCCGCCTCCGAGGCCCGCGACAGCAGGTCCACCGGCGACTCGTTGAAGCGGAAGTTGTTGACCTCGCCCACGACCTGCCCGTTCTCCACCAGGTAGACCCCGTCCCGGGTCAGGCCCGTGAGCAGCAGCGTCGCCGGATCGACCTCGCGGATGTACCAGAGGCAGGTCAGCAGCAGACCCCGCTCGGTGGCGGCCACCATCTCCTCCAGCGAGCGGTCGCCGCCGCCGTCCAGGATCAGGTTCCCGAAGCCCGGCGCGACCGGCATCCCGGTCATGGCGGCGCTGTGCCGGGTCGTGGTCAGACGGGCCAGCTCGCCCTCGCGGATCCACTCGGTGGCAGGCACCGGCAGCCCGTTGTCGAAGACCGAGGCGTCGTCGCCCGAACTGTGCGCGATCACGAACGGCGCGGACTCCAGGCCCGCAGCGCCCGGGTCGCTGCGCAGGGTCAGCGGGAGCCGGGAGAGCTTCTCGCCGAGCCGGGTGCCGCCGCCGGGCTTGGAGAAGACCGTCCGGCCCTCCACCGCGTCCCGGGCCGCCGCGGACCACATCTGGTAGATCAGGAGATCGGCCACCGCGGTCGGCGGCAGCAGGGTCTCGTACCGGCCGGCGGGCAGGTCGATCTTCCGCTCGGCCCAGCCCAGCCGTACGGCGAGCTCGGCGTCCAGCACCGTCGGGTCCACGTCCTTGAAGTCCCGGGTGGAGCGGCCGGCCCAGGCCGAGCGCTGCCGGTCGGGGGACTTGGCGTTGAGCTCCAGGGTGCCGTTCGGCTGGTCGTGGCGCAGCCGCAGGCCGGTCGAGGTGCCGACGTACGTGGAGACCAGCTCGTGGTTGGCGAAGCCGTACAGCTCCCGGCCGCCCGCCCGGGCCCGGGCGAAGGCCTCGCCGAGGGCCGGGGCGAAGTCCGCGAACACCGCCGAGGAGGTCTCGGCGGGCGCCTCGGTGAAGTCCGGCGAGGCCGGGGTACCGGTGACCAGCGGCCGGGCGTCCTCGGCGGGGCCGGCGCCGCGGGCGGCCGCCTCGGCGGCGCGGACCAGCGGTTCCAGGTCCTCGGCGGTCACGGCCGAGCGCGACACGACCCCCGAGGCCGTGCCCTCCTTGCCGTCGACGGTGGCGATGACCGTGAGGGTCCGGCCGCGGGTGACGCCGTTGGTGGTGAGCGCGTTGCCCGCCCAGCGCAGGTTGGCGGTCGACTGCTCGTCGGCGATGACGACGCAGCCGTCGGCGGTGGACAGCGCCAGCGCGCGCTCGACGATCTCGTGGGGACTCGTACGGCTCATCGGCCGGCCTCCTGCGTGGTGTTCAGACTGTGCCGACCCGGGGGACGACCCCCGGACCCCCGGCAGATTCGGTGGTGACCGTGAGCGTTCATCGGCCGGCCTCCTGCGTGGTGTTCAGGATGTTCACGTCGCGGAACAGCGCGGACGGGCAGCCGTGCGAGACGGCCGCGACCTGGCCCGGCTGGGCCTTGCCGCAGTTGAAGGCACCGCCCAGCACGTACGTCTGCGGCCCGCCGACCTTCTCCATCGAGCCCCAGAACTCGGTGGTGGTGGCCTGGTAGGCGACGTCGCGCAGCTGTCCGGCCAGCCGGCCGTTCTCGATCCGGAAGAACCGCTGTCCGGTGAACTGGAAGTTGTAGCGCTGCATGTCGATCGACCAGGAGCGGTCGCCGACGACGTAGATGCCGCGCTCCACCCCGCCGATCAGGTCCTCGGTGGACAGGCCGCCCGGATCCGGCTGGAGCGAGACGTTCGCCATCCGCTGCACGGGCACGTGCCCGGGGGAGTCGGCGAAGGCGCAGCCGTTGGAGCGGCCGAGATCGGTGAGCTTCGCGATCCGCCGGTCCAGCTGGTAGCCGACCAGCGTGCCGTCCTTGACCAGGTCCCAGCTCTGCGCCTGGACGCCCTCGTCGTCGAAGCCGACGGTGGCGAGCCCGTGCTCGGCGGTGCGGTCGCCGGTCACGTTCATGATCGGGGAGCCGTACTTGAGCTTGCCCAGCTGGTCGAAGGTGGCGAAGGAGGTCCCCGCGTACGCCGCCTCGTAGCCCAGCGCCCGGTCGAGCTCGGTGGCGTGGCCGATGGACTCGTGGATGGTCAGCCACAGGTTGGAGGGGTCCACGACCAGGTCGTAGCGCCCGGCCCCGACGCTCGGCGCCCGCATCTTCTCGGCGAGCAGCCCGGGGATCTGCTCCAGCTCGGTGTCCCAGTCCCAGCCGGTGCCGGTCAGGTACTCCCAGCCGCGGCCGGCCGGCGGGGCGATGGTGCGCATGGAGTCGAACTCGCCGGTGGTGGCGTCCACCGCCACCGCGGTGAGCTGCGGGTGGATCCGCACGCGCTGCTGCGTGGTCATGGTGCCGGCGGTGTCGGCGTAGAACTTGTTCTCGTGGACGGCGAGCAGCGAGGCGTCGACGTGCGCGACCCCGTCGGCGGCCAGCAGCCGCGAGCTCCAGTCGGCGAGCAGGGCGGCCTTCTCCGCGTCCGGCACCTCGAACGGGTTCACGTCGTACGCCGAGATCCACGTCCTGTCGGCGTGCACCGGCTCGTCGGCGAGCTCCACCCGCTCGTTCGATCCCGCCGCCTTGATGACCTGCGCGGACAGCTTCGCCATCGCCACGGCCTGCGAGGCCACCTTGGCGGCGCCGTCCATGGTCAGGTCCACACCGGAGGCGAATCCCCAGCTGCCCCCGTGCACCACGCGGACCGCGTACCCGAGGTCGGTGGTGTCGGAACTGCCGGACGGCTTGGCGTCCCGCAGGCGCCAGGCGGCGCTGCGGATCCGTTCGAGCCGGAAGTCGGCGTGGTCGCAGCCCAGCGCGCGGGCCCGGGCGAGCGCCGCGTCGGCGAGCGCCCGCAAGGGCAGCGCGGTGAAGGCCGCGTCGATGGAATGGGGCACGGAAGTCCTCCCGGGGTCGGGGCCGGTCGCCCCGATCATGTCGCGCCCGGGGCTCTTGTGCCTACATCTTTCTGTAGGGACTCGACAGACCGCGTACCGAGGCCCTGTGGGAGATCGATTCTGCGTGCGGCGGGCCCGGCCTATAGGTTTCTGGTATTCAGACCGCTAGTCGAAAGGGTGATCCGTTGAGCCGCTCGGTTCTCGTCACCGGAGGAAACCGGGGCATCGGCCTCGCCATCGCCCGAGCCTTCGCGCAGGCCGGCGACAAGGTCGCGATCACGTACCGGTCGGGTGAGCCGCCGCAGGAGCTCACCGCGCTCGGCGTCCTGGCGGTCCGCTGCGACATCACCGACTCCGAGCAGGTGGAGCAGGCCTACAAGGAGATCGAGGACGCGCACGGCGCGGTCGAGGTGCTGGTGGCCAACGCCGGCATCACCAAGGACACGCTGCTCATGCGCATGTCCGAGGAGGACTTCGCCTCCGTCGTCGACACCAACCTCACCGGCACCTTCCGGGTGGTCAAGCGCGCGAACCGTGGCATGCTCCGTGCCAAGAAGGGCCGCGTCGTCCTGATCTCCTCGGTCGTCGGGCTGCTGGGCTCGGCCGGCCAGGCCAACTACGCCGCCTCCAAGGCCGCGCTGGTCGGCTTCGCCCGCTCGCTCGCCCGTGAGCTCGGCTCGCGCAACATCACCTTCAACGTCGTGGCCCCCGGCTTCGTGGACACCGACATGACGAAGGTGCTCACCGACGAGCAGCGCGCCGGCATCGTCGGCCAGGTGCCGCTCGGCCGTTACGCGCAGCCCGAGGAGATCGCGGCGGCCGTGAGCTTCCTGGCGTCCGACGACGCCGCGTACATCACAGGAGCCGTCATTCCCGTTGACGGCGGATTGGGCATGGGTCACTGATCACCATGAGCGGAATTCTCGACGGCAAGCGCATCCTCATCACGGGTGTGCTGATGGAGTCGTCCATCGCCTTCCACGCCGCCCGGCTGGCCCAGGAGCAGGGCGCCGAGGTCATCCTCACCGCGTGGCCGCGCCCGACGCTGACCGAGCGCATCGCCAAGAAGCTGCCGAAGCCGGTCAAGGTGATCGAGCTCGACGTCACCAACGACGAGCACCTGGCCCGCCTGGAGGGCCTCGTCCGCGAGGAGCTCGGCGGCCTCGACGGTGTCCTGCACTCCATCGGCTTCGCCCCGCAGGACGCCCTCGGCGGCAACTTCCTGAACACCCCGTTCGAGTCGGTCGCGACCGCCATGCACGTCTCGGCGTTCTCGCTGAAGTCGCTGACCATGGCCTGCAAGCCGCTGTTCCCGGCGGAGGGCGCGGCCGTCGTCGGCCTCACCTTCGACGCGCAGTTCGCCTGGCCGCAGTACGACTGGATGGGCCCGGCCAAGGCCGCCCTGGAGGCCACCAGCCGCTACCTCGCCCGTGACCTGGGCAAGGAGAACATCCGCTGCAACCTGGTCTCGGCCGGCCCGCTCGGCTCGATGGCCGCGAAGTCCATCCCGGGCTTCTCGGACCTCGCGGACGTGTGGAACTCCCGCTCGATGCTGGAGTGGGACATGAGCGACCCGGAGCCGACGGGCAAGGCCATCGTCGCCCTGCTGTCGGACTGGTTCCCGAAGACCACCGGCGAGATCGTCCACGTGGACGGCGGCCTGCACGCGATGGGTGCCTGAGCGGCACCGGTACGTCCGTACGGCGGCGGCCGCGTCTTCCTTCCGGGGGGCGCGGCCGTCGCCGTTCGCGCCGGTGGGGGCGGGGATCCCGGCCGGGTCCTCGATCAGATGTCCGCCCTCCGGTCGGATCTTCCCGAGTCGAAAACCTGGACACATGCCTGCAAACTGACCGAGTCGGGATCTTCCCGGCTCGTGCGGGGAGGAGGTACGCGAGTGCGCGCGAGGCGGAGCCGAGCGGTATCGCTGCTGGTCACCTCGATGGTCCTGACGGGATTCCTGATCTCGGGGGCCGACGCGCGGCAAGAGGGGGACGAAGCGTTGCCCGGTCCGGGTCCGGGGGCGGTTGCCGTCGCGGAGCCCGCCGCCGTGGACCTCGACGAGATCCCCGCAGAGCCGCCCGTACGGCCCCGGCCGCCCGCACCCCGGGAGCTCTTCGGCGCCGACTGCGAGACCGTGATCGAGGGCTCGCAGGCCACGGCCACGTGCCAGAACGGCTATCCGGAGACCGATCTCCTGCGCCTGCACGTGGAGTGCGACCGCTGGTGGGACGTGGACGCGGACAGCGCCGCCGTCTCCCTGGCGCCGGCCGGCCGGACCGAGCTCACCGGCCGCTGCTGGAAGGAGGTCCGTTCGGCCTGGGTCACCCACCAGCGGCCGTGAGCGCGCCGGCGCCGACCGTACGCGGGCCGCTCCCCGGTGCGGCCGCTCCCCGGCGCGGGCCGCTTCCAGGCGCGGGCCGCTTCCCGGTCGGGCTACTTCCCGCCCAGGCAGACGTAGGGGTAGCCCGCCGCCTCCGAGGCCGCCGTGTCCCCGTCCCCGCGCCGGATCGCCTCGATCAGCCGGGCGTGGTCCAGGTGCGCCGCCGGATCCAGCTCCGTGCCCACGTCCGTGCGCAGCCAGTTGGCGACCAGGTCGCCGAGGTCCGCGTAGAGCTCGATGAGCACCTCGTTGTGCGAGGCCGCCACCACCGCCATGTGCAGCGCGACGTCCGCCGCGATGAACCGCTCCGGGTCCCCGCTCGCCCAGGCCGCCTCGCGCCGTGCCAGCAGCGCGTCCAGCTGCCCGAGGTCCCGCTCGGTGCGCCGTTCCGCCGCCAGCCGGGCCGCGGCGGACTCCAGCGTCGAGCGGAGCTCCGCGATGTGCCGCGGGTCGGCGCCCGCGAAGCGGCGGTGCATCACCCCCGCCAGCTCGCTGGTGGCGATCACGTAGGTCCCCGAGCCCTGCCGGATGTCCAGCAGCCCGTTGTGCGCCAGCGCCCGTACGGCCTCCCTGACGGTGTTGCGGGCGACGCCCAGCAGCTCCACCAGCTCCGGCTCGGTGGGGATGCGGGCACCTACGGGCCATTCGCCGGACGTGATCTGGTTCCGAAGCTGGGCGATCACCTGATCGACCAGCGCGGATCGCCGGGGCGAGGTCAGCGGCATACGGGCGGGTTCCTCTCCGAAAGTGGACAACCAATCATCCCATGATTCTATGATGGCGTAATGCCCGACGAAGAAATACAGACCCTGAACCGGCCCGGGGCCGCGCGCACCGTACCCGCGCCGACCCGTTCCGCCGCTCCCGAGAGCGCGCGGACGCCGTCACAGCCGAAGCCGGAGCCGGAGCCCGCGTGGCTCGGTCCGGTCCTCATCGTCGGCATCGTGCTGGCCGCCCTCAACCTGCGGCCCGCCATCACCAGCCTCGGAGCGCTCTTCGAGGAGGTCCGCACGGGCCTCGGCATGAGCGGCACCGTGGCCGGACTCATCACCTCCGTCCCCGCCCTCTGCTTCGCCGTCTTCGGGGTCACCGCGCCTCGGCTCTCCCGCCGCTTCGGCCCCGCCGCCGTCGTCTGCGCCGGCATGGCCGCCGTCGCCGCGGGCCTGCTGATCCGGCCCTTTGCGGGGGGCGCCGCCGGCTTCCTCGCGGCCAGCGCCCTGTCCCTGGCCGGCATCGCCCTGACCAACGTGCTGCTCCCGGTCATCGTCAAGCGCTGGTTCCCGGACCGCGTGGGCACCATGACCGGCCTGTACTCCATGGCCCTGGCACTCGGCACCTCGCTGGCCGCCGCCGTGACCGTCCCGATGACCTCCGCCCTCGGCGGCAGCTGGCGTACGGGCCTGCTGGTCTGGGCCGTGCTCGCGCTGGTCGCCGTACTGCCCTGGCTGCCGGTCGCGGCCGCCGCCCGGCGGGAGAAGCGGGCCGCCGCCTCCGGGCCGGGCACGGGCGTACGGGATGATGCGGGCCCGAAGATCGTCCGCAGCCGTACCGCCTGGGCCCTGGGCTGCTACTTCGGCCTCCAGGCCACCGGCGCGTACATCACCATGGGCTGGCTGCCGCAGATCTTCCGCGACGCCGGGGTCTCCGCCTCCACCGCCGGCGTCCTGCTCGCCGTCACCATGGTCATGGGCGTCCCGCTCGCCTTCGTCATCCCCAACCTGGCCGGCCGGATGCGGAACCAGGGGGCCATCGCCGTCACCCTCGGCCTCTTCGGTCTCGTCGGATACGCGGGCCTCTACTTCGCGCCCGCCGCCGGAGCCTGGGCCTGGGCCCTCCTGCTCGGCGTCTCCAACTGCGCCTTCCCCCTCGTCATCACGATGATCGGGCTGCGAGCCAAGTCCCCGGCCGGGGTGGTCAAGCTCTCCGCCTTCGCCCAGAGCGTCGGCTACCTCATCTCCATCCCCGGACCGCTCCTCGTCGGCGCGCTCTACCAGCACAGCGGCGGCTGGGACGTGCCGCTCACCGTCATGGCGGCCCTGCTGGTCCCGCAGATCGCGCTGGGCATCCTGGCCGGCCGGGACCGCACGATCGAGGACGAATGCGGCATGGGAGACTGAGCGGCATGTCGCCCGTACTCGAACCGAACCCGCAGAACAGCCACAAGAAGCTCGGCCTGGTGCTGGGCGCGATGCTGGTCGTGACCGTGATCATCTCCGTCATCGCCTCCGTCGTCTCCCCCTGACGGGCCGTAGGGGTAGGGGTAACCCCCCCAACCCCTAGGGGGCCAGGGTCAGGGTCGACTGGGGTGTGTCCCGGATGGGCGCCGTGCCCTCGAATCCATAGATTCGAAGACAGCGAGCCAGTCCCACCCCGCGTACCCACGGAGGCGGCCATGTCGGCCACCACGCACACTCCCGGCCCCCGAGTCCACGGCGCGAGCACCCGCCTGCACTGGTGGGCGCTGGCCCTCCCGGCGCTCGCCTTCGGCTTCCTGCTGCTGCTCCTCGCCGGCTCCGGCCAGGCGCATGCCGCCACCGGCGAAGCCTCCGCGATCCTCCAGGTCACCGAGCAGATCCTGCGCGTCGTCGGCTGACCGGGCCGCGCTTGCGGACCGCTCTCCCGGACCCCGCGACCGAGCCCCGCGTCCGCCTCCCGCCGAGCCCCCAACACCCTGCGCCCCATGGCCCGATTCATGCGAAGCTGGGAGCCATGAGCGCCGACACACCCCGCAGGATCGTCCTCCTCCGGCACGCCAAGGCCGACTGGCCCCAGGTGGCCGACCACGACCGCCCGCTGGCGGAACGGGGCCGCAAGGAGGCACCGGCCGCCGGGCTGAAGCTGGCCGAGACCGGCATCGCCTTCGACCTGGCCCTCTGCTCCACCGCCGCCCGCACCCGCGAGACCTGGAAGCTGGCCGTCCAGGAGATGCCGCACCGGCCGCGCACCTCGTACGACGAACGGCTGTACGACGCCTCTCTGGGCGAGCTCATCGCCCTGCTGAACGAGACGTCCGACGAGGTCGAGGACCTCCTCGTCATCGGCCACAATCCGGGCATGCACGCCCTCGCCGACGCCCTCTCCGGGGGTGCGGAGGGCGATGCCCCGGCCCGGATGAGCCGCACCGGCTTCCCGACCGCCGCCTTCGCGGTCGTCTCCTTCACCGGCTCCTGGAAGACCGTGGAGCACGGGGTGGGCACGCTGCTGGACTTCTGGACGCCCGAGGACCACTGACGTGCGCCCACACGTGAACGCGTACGTGGAGGCGCACGAGTAAGGCGTACGAAGCGGGAACGCGGACGGGCCCCGGCGCGGTCGATCCGCCGGGGCCCGTCCGCGTCACGCGCAGGGCATCAGGTCAGGCCGGCGGCCTCGACCTCTTCCCGGGTGATCCCGAGCAGGTACAGCACCGCGTCCAGGAACGGCACGTTCACCGCCGTGTGCGCGGCCTCGCGCACCACCGGCTTGGCGTTGAACGCCACGCCCAGCCCTGCCGCGTTCAGCATGTCCAGGTCGTTGGCGCCGTCGCCGATCGCCACCGTCTGGGCCAGCGGTACGCCGGCCTCCGCGGCGAAGCGGCGCAGCAACCGCGCCTTGCCCGCCCGGTCCACGATCTCGCCGGTGACCCGGCCGGTCAGCCGCCCGTCGACGATCTCCAGGGTGTTGGCCGAGGCGAAGTCCAGGCCCAGCCGCTCCTGCAGGTCGTCCGTCACCTGCGTGAACCCGCCGGAGACCACACCCACCTGGTAGCCGAGCTGCTTGAGGGTGCGGATCAGGGTCCGGGCGCCCGGCGTGAGCCGCACCTCGGAGCGGACCTTGTCCACGACCGAGGCGTCCAGTCCGGCCAGCAGCTTCACGCGGGCGTGCAGCGACTGCTCGAAGTCCAGCTCGCCGCGCATGGCCCGCTCGGTCACCTCGGCGACCTCGACCTCGCAGCCCGCGTGAGCGGCGAACAGCTCGATGACCTCGTCCTGGATCAGGGTCGAGTCCACGTCCATGACGACCAGGCGCTGGGCGCGGCGGTGCAGCCCGGCCGAGACCACGGCCACGTCCACGCCGATGTGGGAGGCGGAGGTGGCCAGCTCGGTGCGCAGCGGCTCGGTCTCCACACCGGAGACGGCGAACTCGACTGCGGTCACCGGGTACTTGGCGAGCCGGAAGACGCGGTCGATGTTGCCGCCGGTCGCGGTGATCCGGGAGGCGATGGCCGCCGTGGACTCGGCGGTCAGCGGATGCCCGAGCACGGTGACGTGGGAACGGCCGCTGCCGCGCGGCCGGTTGTCGCCCGTGCCGGAGAGGATCTCGGCCTGCAGCTTCAGCGAGTCGGCCCAGCTGTGGACCGTGGCCCGCAGCTCACCTTCGCCGCCGGAGGCGGGCTTGGTGACGAGGGCGCACAGGACGATGCGGCCACGGGTGACGACCTGCTCGATGTCGACGACATCGACGGAGTAGGCGGCGAGGGTGTCGAACAGCCCGGCGGTGATCCCGGGACGGTCCTTGCCGAAGATCTTGACGAGGAGGGTGGGGACGTCGGAGGTCTGCGAAGCGCTCATGGTGCCCTCACCGTATCTTCCCGTCCCACATGCTCGGACCCCTGTCCCACCTGCCGGAACCATTTTCCGGCGCAGCGCCCTCCGCCGCCGTGCGTCGCAGGCGCCCGGGGGGCGGCGGGGGAGTGGCGGCGGGGTGAATGCGGGTCGACGGCGAGGTGTCAGGGGCCCCCGGAGTGAGGTGGTGGCGGAGCGTGTTCGAATCGCCACGTTGCGTTCCACGTCGCCGCCTTCAGCCCGGCGGCCCCGGCGGTGGCGGCGGGGGAGGGGGCGGTGGCGGGGTGAACGGCGGCCGCGGGCGCGGCTGCGGCCGCCCGGCGGGCCGGCGGGGCAGCCGGGTGATCGTGACGTCCCAGGAGCCGTCCGGCTCGGGGTCGGCGAACCGCTGCGGCTCATCGCCCGGACGGGGGTACGGGTACGGGTGCGGCCGCCCCGGCGGGGGCCGGTACGCAAGCGTGGGCGCGCCGGGGGCCGGACCGCCGGCCCCTCCCGGCGCCGCCACCGGAACCGGCCGCGGCCGCCCCGCCAGCACGGCCCCCGCCCCGCCCGCCACCGCCCCCCAGGCCGCCCCGAGCAGCAGCGCGTACAGCGCGTCGCCCCGCAGTTCCACCCCGGCGTCCACCGCGTCCACGCCGAGCAGCGACAGCGAACCTCCCCCGGCTCCGCCGGCGGGGCCCTGAACCGACACCCCGGTCAGCAGCGCCAGGGCCGCCAGCGCCACCCCGGTCACGGCCGACAGCCGCACCGCGCACGCAGCCGTCCCGCGCCCCGGAGTCCGTACGGCGGCCAGTACGCCGGCGCAGAGCAGCAGCAGCCCCACCCCCGCGACCAGCAGCCAGACCCGCCCGTCGTACTCCGCGAGCCGGGACACCGTCACCGGCTCCCGCGCAGGCACCCCCAGCAGATCGTCCAGCGGATCCGGCAGCAGCCGGCCCGGCATGCCCGTGGCCCGGACGTCGAACGGAACGGAGAGCCCCAGCAGCACCGCCGTCCAGGCCCCGTTCGGCGAGCCCAGCAGCGCGGCCCCCAGTACCCGCCCCGGATGCCCGTCGCCCGCGGCCGCCCACACGGCCGCCGCCAGCCCGGCGGCCACGGCCACCAGCAGGGCCGTCACCAGTGCCGACACCGCCGGCCGCAGCCGCGCGAACGCCGCCGGGCCGCGCCGCGAAGCCAGCAGCGCGACCGCCAGTACGGCCAGCGCCCACACCCCCGCGCCCAGCAGGGTCGGCCCGCACTCCACCGAGAACCCCACCCGCGTCCGGCTGTCGACGAGGTCGCCGACGCGGTCCGGGAGCAGCCCGCCGACGTCTCCGACGCCGGGGACCACCACCTTCGGCGGCGCGGTCGTCGGCAGCCGCGGCCCGTCCAGGGTGACCACGTCGTGCCCGGCCCGGGCCAGCCCGCCCGCGGCGGCGACGAGCAGCACCGCCACCACGCCCGCACGGACGGCCGGTTCCCCGCGGGGCGCCCCCGTCCGGATCGAGCGCAGGAAGACCCGGGCCAGCACCAGCGCCCCGGCCAGTCCCACCCCGAGCGGCATGACCTCCAGCGAGGCCCCGGCCCCCGGCCCGGTGGTCCCGAGGACCGACAGGTCCACCGACGGGTCCACCGTGCCGCCGACCGCGAGGGCCACCACCGCGGCGGTCATCGCCCCGAGCGAGCCTCCCGCGGCGTCGGCGCCCAGCAGGCGGAGCCCGAGGGCGGCGACCGCGGCCATGGTGACGAGGGCCCAGCCGGTGGCGGCGATGCCCGACAGCAGCACGTCCCCCCAGCGAATGCGGCGCATGCGTACCCCCGGTGCGTGTGGAGCGTGCGTGTCGAGCGGGCGGGCCGAGCGGGACGGGGTCAGGCGGAGAAGTCCCGTATCTCACTCTCCGGGTGACTTTCACCCCCGTCAACGGGCAGGCGTAGACGCCCCGGGCAGGCCCCGATTCCACATGTGGCCCCGGGCCTGAAATAGTTCCCCCGGATGTTCGCCATCCCTAGACTCCCTGACGTCGGACTCCCTGGCGTCAGGGGGATTCTCGGGGGACTTAAGTGGGGCTGGAGTGCCGGAACTCGTACTGGAATTGAATGGAAGGACCTGGACGCTCGATCCGTCCAGGTCGTACTCGTTGGGGCGCGATCCCCAGGGAGACGTGGTCATCGACGACGCCCGGGTGTCGTGGCGGCATGCCACCATCGCCTGGAACGGCCGGGGTTGGGGCATTGAGGACCACGGCAGCACCAACGGGACCTACGTGCACGGCGCGCGGGTCCGGCAGACCGAGCTCGCGCCCGGCACGCCGGTGCACCTGGGCAACGCCACCGACGGCCCGCGGCTGAATCTGAGCGCAGCCGCCGCGCCGCAGCAGGCCGTACCGCAGCAGGCCGCTCCCGCCTACCAGGCCCCGGCGCCCGCCTACCAGGCTCCGGCCCAGCAGGCCGCCCCGGCGTACCAGGCCCCGGCCCAGGCGCAGGCCCAGCCGGCGCAGCAGCAGGCCTGGCAGCAGCAGCCGCAGCAGGCCGCCGCCCACCAGCAGCCGCACCAGCAGGGGCAGCAGCCTCATATCCCGCAGCAGCAGGCGGCCCCCGTCTACGGCGGTGACCGCAGCCCGACCACGTTCCACCAGATCGCCGTCGGCCGCGTCATGCGGATCGGCCGTGCGCTGGAGAACGAGCTGGTCGTCTCGGACCTCCAGGTCTCCCGCCTCCACGCGGAGTTCCGCTCCAGCGGCGGCCGCTTCGAGATCCACGACCTCGGCAGCCACAACGGCACGTACGTCAACGGCCAGCCGCTGCCCAAGTCCGGCACCGCGCTCCTCGGTCCGAACGACATCGTCGGCGTCGGCCACTCGACGTTCCGGATCGTCGGTGACCGGCTTGAGGAGTTCGTCGACACCGGTGACGTCTCCTTCTCGGCCCGCCACCTCACGGTCACGGTCGACGGCGGCAAGCAGATCCTCAAGGACGTCACCTTCGGCGTCCCGGAGAAGTCGCTCATCGGCGTCATCGGCCCCTCCGGTTCCGGAAAGTCCACGCTGCTCAAGGCGCTGACCGGCTACCGGCCCGCCAACGAGGGCGACGTCCTCTACGACAACCGCAACCTGTACAAGCAGTTCGCGGAGCTCCGCCAGCGCATCGGCCTGGTCCCGCAGGACGACATCCTGCACAAGGAGCTGAAGGTCAGCACGGCCCTCAAGTACGCGGCCAAGCTGCGCTTCCCCGGCGACACCGCCGAGGCGGAGCGCGCCGCCCGCATCGACGAGGTGCTGCGCGAGCTCAAGCTGGACATCCACAAGGACAAGAAGATCACCTCGCTCTCCGGTGGTCAGCGCAAGCGCGTGTCCGTGGCCCTGGAGCTCCTCACCAAGCCCTCGCTGATCTTCCTGGACGAGCCGACCTCCGGCCTCGACCCGGGCATGGACCGCGACGTCATGCAGCTGCTGCGCGGCCTCGCCGACGACGGCCGCACCGTCCTCGTCGTCACCCACTCCGTGGCCGAGCTGTCGCTGTGCGACAAGCTGCTGGTCATGGCCCCGGGCGGTTCGGTCGCGTACTTCGGCCCGCCGGACGAGGCGCTGAACTTCTTCGGCTACAGCACGTGGGCGGACGTCTTCTCGGCCTTCGAGAACTACCGCGACTACGACTGGGCCGGCCGCTGGAAGGGCTCGCAGCACTACCAGCTCTACGCCGCCGACCTCGACTCCGTGGCCCCGCAGCAGGTCGCCATGCCGCCGATGCAGCAGATGATGCCGCCGAAGGCGCAGGGCTGGGGCGACCAGCTGTGGACCCTGATCCGCCGCTACGTCTCGGTGATCGCCTCCGACAAGGGCTTCATGGCCCTGATGCTGATCCTGCCCGCGGTCCTGGGCGTGGTCTCGACGGTCATCCCCGCGACCTTCGGCCTCGCGCCGCCGAAGCCGCCGTCCCGGTTCAACGGCGACGCCGGCACGATCATGCTGATCCTCTGCGTGGGCATGTGCTTCTCGGGCGCCGCGAACTCGGTCCGTGAGCTGATCAAGGAACGGGTCATCTACGAGCGCGAGCGCGCCACCGGTCTCTCCCGGTCGGCGTACCTCATGTCGAAGGTGATCGTCCTCGGCTTCATCACGGCCATCCAGGGCGTGGTCATCTGTGCGATCGGCTTCGTGCCGCGCGACCTGCCCACCGAGGGCCTGCTCATGCCGCCGGCCGTCGAGCTCTGCCTGTCGGTCACGGCGCTCGGCTTCACCTCGATGATGTTCGGCCTCGTCATCTCCGCGCTGGTGAAGACCGCCGAGAAGACCATGCCGCTGCTGGTCATGTTCGCGATCGTCCAGGTCGTGTTCACCGGCATCCTCTTCCAGGTGTACGACTCGCCCGGCCTGGAGCAGTTCGCCTGGCTGATGCCCTCGCGCTGGGCGGTCGCCGCCGCGGGCACCACGCTCGACCTCGGCAAGCTCATGCCGCCGTGGGACCAGGAGAACCCGACCAACACCGACCCGCTGTGGGAGCACTCCATCGCGCAGTGGGGCGTGAACATCACGATCCTGCTGCTCATCGGCGTCGCCTGCGGCTTCGCGGTGCAGAAGCTGCTGCGCCGCCACGAGCCCGAGGTCATGCGCAACTAGTCGGTCCGGGGCCACCCCACCCGTACGAACGCCTCAGGGCGGCACCCGGATACCGGGTGCCGCCCTGAGGCGCATGGGGGTCGCTACGCCAGTGCCCTCAGTAGGCGCTGTTGACGTTGTCGATCGAGCCGTAACGGTCGGCGGCGTAGTTGGCCGCGGCGACGATGTTGGCGACCGGGTGGTACTGGTCCAGCGGGGTGCCGGCGACGTGGTACGCGAGGAAGGTCGGCTTGATGACCTGGAGCAGGCCCTTCGAGGGGATGCCGTTCTGGGCGTTGATGTCCCAGTTGTTGATCGCCCGCGGGTTGCCGCTCGACTCGCGCATGATGTTCTTGTACAGGCCGTTGTAGGTGCCCGGAATCTTGTGCGCCTTCATGATCGCCAGCGACTCCTTGATCCAGCCGTCAAGGTTGTTCGCGTAGACCGGCGTGCGGACGGTGGAACGGCTCGCGGCCGCCTTCGCCTCGCGGTCCTTCTTCGCCTTGGCCTCGGCGTCGGCCTTCGCCTTCGCCGCGTCGGCCTTGGCTTGGGCGGCGACGGCCTTGGCCTTGATCGCGGCCTCGACCTTCGCGGCGTCCGTGGCCAGCTTGGTCTGGGCGCCGAGGTGCTGCACGGTCTTGGCCTGAACACCCTCGACAGCCTGGGTCCACGCCACGGGGGCGGCGCTCACGGTCGTACCGGCGTCGGCGGAGCCGGCGGGTACGACGGTGGCGGCCAGGGCGGCGGCGCCGATGGTGGCGAACGCGGCGAAGGTCATCTTGTGGGCCTTCGTCAGACGACGACTGTGGCCGGGGGTGCTGGTCTTGGACATGGCTAGCAACCTCTTCGAATAGCGGGAGCCGCAGGAAGGCGCCGCTGGGATCCGGGATCCGCGGCGCTGTGCGACGGGAGCAATTCTTAGCGGCGGCAAAATCGCCTGGCAAAGGTGTGACGTACGATCCCGCTTAGTGGATCAGGGGGCCCCGGCAAGACCGGAATTCAGGGCCGGGCGCTAGGTGGGACAGTGCTGACACGGTCCTTATGCATCCACTAGGCGCCTTCGTAAGTGACCTGGGTCCTATGTGCGGGCTCACATCGGCCGCGTAACGGTCTGACCATCCGTTGCTACAGCAATGCAGTCTGTAATCGAATCCTCCACCCTGAGGACCACAAGCCCGCCGCCGCCCTCATCCCCAGGGCAGAGACGGCCCTGCGGACCCCCTCCCGGAGGAGGAGGACACACCGCCCCCGGCCCTAGGACCCGAGCCCGATCCCGCAGGTCAGGGCCGCGAGTACGGTGAGCCCATGACTGGTAGTCCCGTGTTCGGCGGCCCCCGCGGCGGCCTCGCCGCCGTCAGCACCGCGCTGCTCGCCATGAGCCGCAGGCTGGAGGTCCGCGACGTCCTGCGCACGATCGTCGTCTCGGCCCGCGAGCTGCTCGACGCCGAGTACGCGGCCCTGGGCGTCCCGGACGACCACGGCGGCTTCGCCCAGTTCGTCGTGGACGGCATCAGCGAGGAGCAGTGGCGCCGCATCGGCCCGCTGCCCCGCCAGCACGGCATCCTCGCCGCGATGCTCCACCAGGACGGCCCCGAGCGGCTGGCCGACGTGCGCGAGGACCCCCGCTTCGAGGGCTGGCCCGCCGCCCACCCCGAGATGTCCGACTTCCTCGGCCTCCCCGTCCGCGACGGGGAGGAGACCCTCGGCGCCCTCTTCCTCGCGAACAAGAGGAGCCCGGGCGGCTTCACCGAGGAGGACGAGGAACTCCTCGCCCTCCTCGCCCAGCACGCCGCCATAGCCCTCACCAACGCACGGCTGTACGAGCGCAGCCGCGAGCTCACCATCGCAGAGGAGCGCTCCCGCCTCGCCCACGAGCTGCACGACGCCGTCGCCCAGAAGCTCTTCTCGCTGCGCCTGACGGCCCAGGCCGCCGCCGCACTCGTCGACCGCGACCCCGCCCGCGCCAAGGGGGAGCTCCAGCAGGTCGCCGCCCTCGCCGCCGAGGCCGCCGACGAACTGCGCTCCGCCGTGACCGAGCTGCGCCCGGCCGGCCTCGACGAGGACGGCCTGGTCGCCACCCTGCGCGACCAGGTCCACGTACTCGACCGAGCCCACACCGCGCACGTCACCTTCACCTGTGACGGCGTACGGGCCCTCCCCGCGACCCAGGAGGAGGCCCTGCTCCGGGTCGCCCAGGAGGCCCTCCACAACGCCCTGCGGCACTCGGGCGGCGACCGCGTCGGGGTCACCCTCGCCCGCCGGGCGGCCGGAGCCGTCCTGACCGTCACGGACGACGGGAGGGGCTTCTCCCCTTCCTCCATCCGCGCGGCCGGGCGCCACCTCGGCCTGGTCTCCATGCGGGACCGGGCGAGCGGCGTCCGCGGCCGCCTCACCGTGCGCTCGGAGCCCGGTGCGGGCACCACGATCGAAATGGAGGTCCCCGGTGGCTGACACGCCCATCCGCGTCCTGCTCGTGGACGACCACCAGGTGGTCCGCCGCGGCCTGCGCACGTTCCTGGAGATCCAGGACGACATCGAGGTGGTCGGGGAGGCCGCCGACGGAGAGGAGGGCGTGACGCGCGCCGAGGAGCTGAGGCCCGACGTGATCCTGATGGACATCAAGATGCCGGGCACCGACGGCATCGAGGCCCTGCGCAGGCTGCGCGCGCTGGCGAACCCGGCGCGGGTGCTGATCGTCACCAGCTTCACGGAGCAGCGGACGGTGGTCCCGGCCCTGCGGGGCGGCGCCGCCGGCTACGTCTACAAGGACATCGACCCCGACGCCCTGGCCGGGGCCATCCGCTCCGTGCACGCCGGGCACGTACTGCTCCAGCCCGAGGTGGCCGACGTCCTGCTCTCCCAGGAGGGATCGCCGTCGCCCGGCCGGGGCGGCTCCCTGACCGAACGGGAACAGGAGGTGCTGTCCCTGATCGCGGACGGCCGGTCCAACCGCGAGATCGCCCGTGCGCTCGTCCTGTCCGAGAAGACGGTCAAGACGCACGTCTCGAACATCCTGATGAAGCTGGATCTCGCGGACCGTACGCAGGCGGCGTTGTGGGCGGTCAGGCACGGGATCACCGACTGAACCGGGCAAGAACGGACCGTCCGGCTCCGTTCCCCGATTCATACGGTCGGGTGGATGTCGCCCACATGGCGCATCCCGTTCGTCAGATGACCGTTCTTCTTGACGTGTCGCGGCGGCTGGCCGCGGCAGACGTACTGGAGGACGAAGAACGTGAAGAACATCAAGAAGGCCACTGCCGTCACCATGATCGCGGGCGGCCTCCTTGCCGCGGGCGCCGGCGTCTCCTCGGCGCACGGTGGAGCGTCGGCCGAGGGCGCGGCCGCGGGCTCGCCCGGCGTCGCCTCCGGCAACCTGGTCCAGGTCCCCGTGCACGTCCCGGTGAACGTGGTCGGCAACGCGGTCACCGTGATCGGCCTGCTGAACGGCGCCTGGGGCAACACCGGCGTGAACGCCTGACCAGCCCCCCACCGGCCCCGCTTCCCCCACCTCTCCCCGGGAAGCGGGGCCGCGGCGCGAGCCGCCCCCGAAGACGCCTCCTCACTCCACTCCTAACCCCGCTCGCGCTCCTCGACCGCCGCGTTGTAGGCCGCGACCAGCGCGCGCCGGGCCACCCGCTCCACCGGCCGCAGAGCCTCCGCCCGCGCCGCCATCTCCGAGGCGGCCACGGCCCCGCCCGGCCCGTGCTCGTACGCCAGCGACACCAGCAGGTCCACCCGCTGCGCCAGCGCCAGCACCCGCACCGCCCGCGGCGGATACCCCGGCGCCAGCACCTCCCGCCCGGCGTCCGCCCGGGCCCGGTACGCCGACAGCGCGCCCTCCGCCACCGGCCCCGACCCCGCCACGTCCAGCCGGGTCAGCACCACCGTCGCCTCGCGCAGCGCCTCCGCCAGCTCCCGCTCCGCCTCGCCGAGCGAGGGCACGTCCGCCGGCGGGGCCTCCCGTACCGGCAGGCAGTGCCACGTCACCGAAACGTGCAGGTCGCCCGGGGCCGGTCCGGCCTCGGCCACCTCCGGCACCAGACCCAGCGCCGCGCCCACCGCGACCACCGCCTCCTCGGCCTCCAGCGCCCGCGCGTTGAACTCCGGGGGCCCGCTCAGCCCCAGCGGGTGGCCCGGCGCCGGCAGGGCGACCCGCAGCCCGGTCACCCCCAGCGCCCGCAGCCGGCCGAGCGCCAGCGTCAGGCCCACCGGACCCGATTCGCCCGGCAGCCCTTCCACCCGGTGCACGGCGTCCTCGCCCACGATCGACAACACGGCCTCGTCGGGCGAGACCAAACCGGCCAGCAGTGCGTTCCCCCAGGCGGCCAAGCGCCCTGAACGTGGTTCGAAAAGCATTCCCCCACTTTACGGATCACCCCGGATCGGGCCCCGCGTCCCACCTGGCGCCCGGACCCCTCGCCGAGTGGCGTAGGTTTTCCCCTGGGGCTGCGCCTACCGGTGCACAGACGAAACCGAGACTGCAAGGGGAGACAACACGCTCATGAGCGATGTTCTGGAGCTGGTGGACGTATCCGTGGTCCGCGAGGGCCGGGCTCTGGTGGACCAGGTCTCCTGGTCGGTGAAGGAGGGGGAGCGCTGGGTGATCCTCGGCCCCAACGGCGCCGGCAAGACCACGCTGCTGAACCTCGCCTCCAGCTACCTCTTCCCCACCAAGGGCGCCGCCACCATCCTCGGCAGCACCCTCGGCAAGCCCGGCAGCGACGTCTTCGAGCTGCGCCCGCGCATCGGCGTCGCCGGTATCGCCCTGGCCGACAAGCTCCCCAAGCGCCAGACCGTCCTGCAGACCGTCCTCACCGCCGCGTACGGCATGACGGCGACCTGGCAGGAGGAGTACGAGGAGATCGACGAGCAGCGCGCCCGCGCCTTCCTCGACCGCCTGGGCATGACCGAGTACCTCGACCGGAAGTTCGGCACCCTCTCCGAGGGCGAGCGCAAGCGCACCCTGATCGCCCGCGCCCTGATGACGGACCCGGAGCTGCTCCTCCTCGACGAGCCCGCCGCCGGCCTCGACCTCGGCGGCCGCGAGGACCTCGTACGCCGACTCGGCCGCCTCGCCCGCGACCCGCTCGCGCCGTCCATGGTCATGGTCACGCACCACGTCGAGGAGATCGCCCCCGGCTTCAGCCACGTCCTGATGATCCGCCAGGGCAAGGTCGTCACCGCCGGTCCGATCGACCTGGAGCTGACCTCGCGCAACCTCTCGCTGTGCTTCGGCCTCCCCCTGGTCGTCGAGCGCAACGACAGCGACCGCTGGACCGCCCAGGGCCTCCCGCTGCGCTAGTAACGGGGCGATCGCACCCTGTCCCGACCGCGCCCGCCCGACCTACCATGACCATGTGAACATCGACGCGTGGCTGTGGTGGCTCATCGGCGCGGTCGGACTGGGCATCCCGCTCGTCCTGACGGCGATGCCCGAGTTCGGCATGTTCGCGGTCGGCGCGGTCGCGGCCGCCGTCACCGCGGCGTTCGGCGGGGGAGTGGTCGCACAGGTCCTCGTCTTCGTGATCGTGTCGGTGGCGCTCATCGCCGTCGTCCGCTCGATCGCCAACCACCACCGCGAGCAGCGCCCCCAACACCGCACCGGAATCGATGCGTTGAAGGGCAGAAGCGCCCTCGTCCTCGAACGCGTCGACGGCAGCGGAGGCCGCATCAAACTCGCCGGCGAGATCTGGTCCGCCCGCACCCTCGACGCGGACAGCAGCTTCGAACCGGGCCAGCAGGTGGACGTCGTGGAGATCGACGGAGCCACCGCCGTCGTGATGTGAGCGCGTGAGGCCGAGCTCGTGTGAGCTTGGGCCAAGGAGCCGACCCGCGGCCCCGGGGTCTGCGAGACTCCGCTCAACGGGGCAGCACAGACAGCCGGAAGGGCACGGGGAACCGCATGCAACCGATCATCATCGTCCTGATCATTCTGGTGGTTCTGGTCTTCATCGCACTGGTCAAGACGATCCAGGTGATCCCGCAGGCCAGCGCCGCCATCGTCGAACGCTTCGGCCGCTACACGCGCACCCTCAACGCGGGCCTCAACATCGTCGTCCCGTTCATCGACTCGATCCGCAACCGCATCGACCTGCGCGAACAGGTCGTGCCGTTCCCGCCGCAGCCGGTCATCACCCAGGACAACCTGGTCGTCAACATCGACACGGTCATCTACTACCAGGTGACCGACGCGCGAGCCGCGACGTACGAGGTCGCCAGCTACATCCAGGCCATCGAGCAGCTCACCGTCACCACCCTGCGCAACATCATCGGCGGCATGGACCTGGAGCGGACCCTGACCTCCCGCGAGGAGATCAACGCGGCCCTGCGCGGAGTCCTCGACGAGGCCACCGGCAAGTGGGGCATCCGCGTCAACCGCGTCGAACTCAAGGCGATCGAGCCGCCGACCTCCATCCAGGACTCGATGGAGAAGCAGATGCGCGCCGACCGCGACAAGCGCGCCGCGATCCTCCAGGCCGAGGGCGTACGGCAGTCCGAGATCCTGCGCGCCGAGGGCGAGAAGCAGTCCTCCATCCTGCGCGCCGAAGGCGAGGCCAAGGCCGCCGCGCTGAGGGCGGAGGGAGAGGCCCAGGCCATCCGTACGGTCTTCGAGTCCATCCACGCCGGAGACGCCGACCAGAAGCTCCTCGCCTACCAGTACCTCCAGATGCTCCCGAAGATCGCCGAAGGTGACGCCAACAAGCTCTGGATCGTGCCCAGCGAGATCGGAGACGCCCTCAAGGGCCTCTCGGGAGCCATGGGCAACTTCGGCCCCATGGGCGGGGGTTCGGGATTCAACCCGCAGAACACCGGCAAGGACGGCGGCCCCGGCGCCGCCGACAAGGCCGCCGCCGAGCGCCGCGAACAGCCCCCCATCGACTGACCGGCGGCCCCCTCCTGCATGATCAGTGAGGCCCCTCGACCTTCACGGCGGGGAGGCGACTCACTCATGCAAAGGGGATGGCTCAGTCCATGTCTCTGCTCTCGATGTCCCCCTGGGAATCACTCGCGGTGTTCGCGGCCGGCATCGGCGCCGGCACGATCAACACCATCGTCGGCTCCGGCACCCTCATCACCTTCCCGGTGCTGCTCGCCACCGGACTCCCGCCGGTCACCGCCAACGTGTCCAACACCCTCGGCCTGGTGCCCGGTTCCATCAGCGGAGCCATCGGCTACCGCAAGGAACTCCAGGGCCAGCGCGGCCGCATCATGCGGCTCGGCGCCGTCGCCCTCGTCGGAGGACTCGCCGGCGCCATCCTGCTCCTGACCCTGCCGTCGGACTCCTTCGACACGATCGTGCCGATCCTCATCGGACTCGCCCTCGTGCTCGTCGTCCTCCAGCCCCGGCTCGCCGCGGCCCTGCGCCGGCGCCAGGAAGCCGCCGGCACCGGGCCCGCGGACCCCGACGGCGGCCCCGCCCTGCTCACCGGCATGCTGCTCGCCAGCGCGTACGGAGGCTACTTCGGCGCCGCCCAGGGCGTGCTCTACGTCGGGCTGATGGGCCTGCTGCTCCGCGAGGACCTCCAGCGCATCAACGCCGTCAAGAACGTCCTCGCCGCGCTCGTCAACGGCATCGCGGCCGTCTTCTTCCTCTTCGTCGCCGAGTTCGACTGGACGGCCGTGCTGCTGATCGCCATCGGCTCCACCCTCGGCGGCCAGATCGGCGCCAAAGTCGGCCGCCGCCTGTCCCCGACCGTGCTGCGCGGGATCATCGTCGTGGTCGGCCTGCTCGCCATCGGCCAGCTGTTGCTCCGCTGAGCGACGTACGGAAAATACGTCGCCCAGCGCACGTACCCACGACGGCCCGTGCCGCGCGTACCAGCCGCGCGTACTAGGCGGAACGCTCCAGCCACTCCGGCAGGACGTCATGCCCGCCGACCCCCAGGGCCAACAGCATGGCGTCGGCCGGAGAGGGTACGAAGGGCTTCCGGAGGAGCGGCATCCCCGCCTCCTCCGGAGTCCGGGCCGCCTTGCGGTGATTGTCCTCGGCGCAGGAAGCCACCGTGTTCAGCCACGAGTCCCCACCGCCCTGGGCCCGGGGCAGCACGTGGTCCACGGTCGTCGCGCGCTTCCCGCAGTAAGCGCACCGGTGCTGGTCCCGGACCAGCACCCCCCTCCGTGACCAGGGAGCATGTCTTCGGAAGGGCACCCGTACGTACCGGCACAGCCTGATCACCCGGGGCAGCGGAAGATCCATGGAGGCGCCGCGCACCCGCAGCTCGGGGTGGGACTGCTCGACCACGGCCTTGTCCTGAAGGACCAGGACCACAGCCCGGTTCAGCGTCACCGTCGACAGCGGCTCGAAGCTCGCATTCAGCACCAGCGTGTCCCGCATCTCGCCCACCTCCCGTGTGCAGGCCCGCGACCACACTGGCGGCAGGGCCCGCGACCACTCTGGCCGCGCGCGCCACGCGGGACAACGCAATAAAAATGCCCGGTCCTGGTCGTCTTTAGACCAGGACCGGGCAAACGCACGGCGAACGATCAGCCGGCGGGAGCCTCGTACTCACCGACCAGCTGCGCCCGGCCCAACGTGTGGAACCGCAGGTTGAATCCGACGACCGCCGGCGAGACGTCCGCACCGGGGCCCAGCTTCTCCTGGTCCACCGCGTACACGGTGAACACGTAGCGGTGCCGCTCCCCGGCCGGCGGAGCCGCGCCGCCGAAGTCCTGCGTGCCGTAGTCGTTCCGTACGTGCACGGCCCCGGCGGGCAGGCCCTCGAACTTCCCGCTGCCCGCCCCGGCCGGCAGCTCGGTGACCGAGGCCGGCAGATCGAAGAGCACCCAGTGCCAGAACCCGCTGCCCGTCGGGGCGTCCGGGTCGAAGCACGTCACGGCGAAGCTCTTCGTCCCCTCCGGGAACCCCTCCCACCGCAGGTGCGGAGAGACGTTGGCGCCGCCCAGCACCTGGGCGCCGCCCAGCTCGCCACCGGGCTCGATGTCCGTGCTCTCCACCGAGAACGCGTGCACCCGGGGATGGAAATCGTGCGGAAGGGGCGCCCTGTTCTGACCGGCCACTGCTGAACCTCCTGATCGCGAACCACTACGGGTACCGGCACCGGGATGCCGGTACCCGGCCGAGCCTAGAACCAGTTGCGCTGCGAACCCACGGACGCGATCCACTGGTTGAGGTACGCCGCCCAGTCGGTCCCCTGGTACGACTGCAGCCCCACCTGGAAGCAGCGGTACGTGTCACTGCCCTCGGAGAAGAGCCCCGACTTCTTGTCCATCTCCAGCACGACGTCCATCTCACGGCCGTCGGAGACGAAGGTCAGCTCGACCTGGTTCAGCCCGCGGTACTGCGACGGCGGCAGGAACTCGATCTCCTGGTAGAACGGCAGCGTCTGGCGGGTCCCGCGGATGTGCCCGCGCTCCATGTCCGCGCTGCGGAAGCTGAAGCCGAGCTGACGGAAGGCGTCCAGGATCGCCTGCTGCGCCGGCACCGGGTGCACGTTGATCGGGTCGAGGTCGCCGGCGTCCACCGCGCGCGCGATCTCCAGCTCGGTGCTGACCCCGATGTTCATCCCGTGCAGGTGCTGACCCCCGAAGTGGGTGATCGGCGTCTCCCACGGGATCTCCAGACCGAACGGCACCACGTGCAGGGCGCCGGCCTGCACCTGGAAGGCACCGCCGAGGCGCTGCTTCGTGAAGACGATGTCCTGCTTGTACTCCTGGTCGTTCCCCTCCACCTCGACCCGCGCCTGGAGACCGACGGACAGGCCCTCGATCTGCTGCTCCACGGAACCGCCCTGGATGCGGACCTCGCCCTGGACGATCCCGCCCGGCACGACGTTCGGCTCGGTGATGATCGTGTCCACCGAAGCACCGCCGGCACCCAGCGCCGCGAACAGCTTCTTGAACCCCATGCTCTGACTCCCCTTGAAGGCTCGTGCGACTACCGCTTACGAGTACACCCTGACAAACGCGGAACCTTAGGCCCCGGTTGCAGGTCTGCGCGTTGGACTACGCTCGACCGGATGAGCGCGCGCCCCGACCGTACGCCCCTGGCCCGGTCCTTCTTCGACCGGCCGGTCCTCACCGTGGCCCCGGACATCCTCGGCCGGATCCTGGTCCGCCGTACGCCGGAGGGCCCCATGGAGCTCCGCATCACGGAGGTGGAGGCGTACGAGGGGGAGGCCGACCCGGGCTCCCACGCCTACCGGGGGCGAACCCGGCGCAACGCGTCGATGTTCGGTCCGCCCGGACACGCGTACGTCTACTTCATCTACGGCATGTGGTTCAGCCTGAACCTGGTGTGCGGGCCGCCGGGGCACGCGAGCGGGGTGCTGCTGCGGGCGGGCGAGATCACCGTGGGTGCCGACCTGGCTCGCAAACGTCGGGTTTCAGCCAGAAACGACCGAGAACTGGCCAAAGGCCCGGCCCGCCTGGCCACGGCCCTCGCGGTCGACCGCGCTCTGGACGGCACCGACCTCTGCGACGGCCCCGATTCCCCCCTGGCACTCCTGACGGGCACCACCACCTCGGCCGACCTGGTGAGCAACGGCCCGCGCACGGGAGTGGGCGGCGCCGGCGCGGGCCACCCGTACCGCTACTGGATCACGCGCGACCCGACGGTGAGCCCGTATCGACCCCATGCGCCACGCCGCCGTTCAACTTGACTCCACCTTGGCGGACGCCTAACGTAGCCCGAGCCGCTTGAACGGGGCACTGCCATCAGCAGACCCCCGGGGCGGCCAACCCACTACCTACGACGTTCCCCTGGCGGGGTCGATTTCGGCGTGCCCGAATTCGAATCCGGTGGCTCGATTATGAGCCGCAAGGGATAAGCGCTAAAGTGGTGGAACGCCGAAAGGCAAAGGCCCCCAACGGCCACCGAATTCAAATCCAAGTCGGAAACGACGAAGAAATGATCTGGTAGAGTTGGAAACGAAGAACGAAGCCCGGAGGAAAGCTCGGAAGAGCGAGTACAAAGGAAGCGTCCGTTCCTTGAGAACTCAACAGCGTGCCAAAAATCAACGCCAGAAGTTGATACCCCGTCCACTTCGGTGGATGAGGTTCCTTTGAAAAAGACCTGTGAGGTCGCCTTCGGGTGATGCTTGCAGGCAATTACACAGCGA